>DQCG01000715.1:2543-7956 GCA_003533825.1 Phycisphaerales bacterium | reverse complement strand
TCCTGTCGGGGGCAGAAACTTAGGCGGTACCGGGACAACCGGCGCATAAGGGATGACTCCTTGCTTAGTTTCGTTCGGGTCTCCGCCTGTTTGCATGGATGCAAGATCCCACGCAGTAAGGGAGATCAATCGGCCCTCATCCAGCGTGATCGTATCCATGGATATTGCCTTCTTGTCGCTGGGATTGCGGCAGATCAAAGCAATCGAACCATTCGTCATCGCCAACTGCAGCGCCGCTGCCTGATTGTTGTCAACCTGGAGGGTAACGTCCAGCCCCCTGCTGTTTCTGTTGGCCGATCCGGCTTTAGTCGGCTCCGAAGGGTTGATAACCGATTCGCCCTGCACGGCGAGTACCATAATCCCGTTCAGAAGGGGGCTGGCTATAGTCTGGCCCCCTCGATCACGCCCCAAAGTGGTGACGGACACGATATCAACGATACCGCCGGGGCGCAGCAGCGCCCGATCGGGAAAACCCGATCGAAGATTCACTGTGAACGCGCGCATCCCGTCAGGGAGTTTGGCCAGCAGTTCCTCGGCGGATCCTTGCGGAACAAAAGAGGACTCGACCAATATCTGATCCTTGACAACCGCTACGCGAAGGACTCGCCCGATCGACGTGGCTTCGCCAGCCAGTTTTTCTGTCGGCGCCACCAACAACGCCAGCGCCTCTGATCTGGGTACCACTTTCTTTTCGATACAATCGGGTGTGATAATCTGCATGGCGGGCAGAGATCGCGCCGCCACCATAACTTTAACGGTCTGAGGGGCCTTGTTGCCGAAACCGAAAAAGTCCAGCTTCACGGCGCCCACCAGGACCGCGGCACACGCTGCAGCCACAACCCCCAACAGCAATAATATAACGATACCCCATTTCATATTAGATCATTCCTCCGCAAGAAACCATCCTGCTTAGACTATAATCAATTAACAAGTTTTCACGCCGGTCAGAAGCCTTCCTTAACCATCGCCACTCTCGCCCCGAGCTGATCCGGATTTGGGAAAAGCGGCACACGCAGGATATCGACGTTCTCCGCCAGAACCACGATCTGGACGGTAACCGACTGGCCCTTGATAACGGGAGGGTCTGCTTGACTACTCACATTACCCGGCGTCAGAGTCAAGGTGTAGATGGGCATTCCTGCAGCACCCATCAGACTGTCGACCTGAGCGATGACAATGTCATTATCCGCATCGACCCGGATCGCCGTTCTGGCTCCATTTCTGGCCGCATTAGTAATCTGCTGGGCCTTAAGAAACAAATGTCCGTACTTGATAGCTCCCAAACTCACCAGAAGCAGCAAAGGAAGCACCAGGGCGGCCTCGACAACCGCCAAGCCGCTAAACTTTTTCCTTATCAGTTTTTTCACCATAATCGTAACCACTCCGTTCCTCTCAAGGCCACAATTGCAGCAGCGATACAGACACCGGCAACTATCGCTACGCCATACGGCATCTCCAGCCGCTCGGATTCCCCAGTGCCGGTCTCACGCCGTGCATCGGCGAGGCTGGGTTTTCTGCCGCCTGCGACACACAGGATAAAAGTGTAAAAAGATATCAGTACATTTGTCAATACAAATTTTAGCCGTCTCTGTGCGGCGGCCTTGACAAGGCCCAGCACACCCCCGGCCACAGCCACACACAACAGGACGATCAGACCCTGTCTCAATCCAAGCCACGCTCCGATAGCACCCATCAGCTTTGCATCCCCCGCGCCGCCGCCGGCGAAGACAAACAACAGCACATAAGGCACGCCCAGCAGCATACAGGCGCCAACCGCCTCGCCCAGCCCGGAGACCCCGCCGAGCCAGGCAGACCATACAAGCCCGGCCGCCAGCAACGGGAAAGTCAGCGAGTTGGGAATACACCGACTGCGCACATCACCAAAAGCGCCTACCAGTGAGGCGCCGATAACGACGCCCCACTGGATTAGACTCATGTTCCGATGCAGAATATTTAACAGAAAATCCACACTAATCCCCCCCTTGATCCAAACATGTACAACTTTTATGGTGCTGGTGCTACTTGTTGTGTAGCGTCTAGCCCGACATTAAGATCCGAAAACACATTAAAAATCTTGCCGCCGATGGTGCCTAATACGGTGATCAGCCCGACAACGATGAGCGCGGTCATGATTGCGTACTCTATTGTCTCCAACCCTCTCTCATCTTTAATAAATCTTTTTAATACAGCCTTCATTTTCAACTCCTCTAATTAAAAAAACTCCAAAAAACACACCTCTCTGTTTATGCCAAAACGATTGGCTTACACACACATTTAGCAGGACCGATATTATTTGGACTTCTTCCCTGAAGCCCGCGGATTGCCTAACTTCAATCCCTCGCATTAGCTCTCCTCCTTGCCATACTGCGACCAATTGTACAAAATAACACTGGCTGTGTCAAGTAAAAAAAGAAAAACTGACTGTGTCAAGTAAAAAAAGAAAAACTGGCTGTGTCAAGTAAAAAAAGGAAAAATATTCCTTGACTTGGCACCTATACAGGTCTGCCCGGGTTTGCCCACACTGACTTGAGTACATCGTCATTATTCATGACCGGTAAAAATACCCCTCACCACTGAAGTGGGTTATTATGATCATACCATCGGCTAAAAAGGTCCGAAAATATTTCCATATCTATCACAAAAAAAAATAAAAAAAAACACTTGACCTAAGTGCCTTTCCCAGAGTATAATTCATAATAGTGGTCTTTTGACACATGGATGGATTGGTATGGATGATAAGAATCTACAGTATTGGGGGGTGAGGGAGGGTTGTATAATGATTAAGGAGATATTCCGTAGTTTGAAAAAGCGACAATCCGGCTCTGCTTGCCAACCTGGGCCGGCCACGTGCGGGGTGGCGGTCTGCCCGCGTTATCAGCACGTACCGCACAGGCATCTCCGACGGCGAGGGATTGCTCTGATCTGGACAGCTCTCGTTATCCTGGTGATGGTCCTTTTCGTCGGTCTATCCCTCGACGCCGGTAAGCTGGTGCTCAATGCGCAGCAACTGCAGAACGCCGCCGATGCGGCGGCCATGGCCGGAGCGCTATACGTGAAAACCGAGTTACCGGATTTTGTTCGCATGAAAGCGGCTGAGGCAGGGTTTGCGAATGCGGCCGAGAAACTGCATGTGACGCTGCAGCAAATAGAACAGCCGGCGAATTTCCCTATAGCAGATGACGGTTCGTACGACTTTAGCGGTCACGACATTATCATTGGTCGATGGATACGTTACTATCAAACGTTTTTGCCGACGCTCGATAACGCCAATGCAGTCATGGTGATTACCCGGCGCCATGAAGACCTGGCCGAGATGGACGCGCCGCCTTTGCGGCTCATCTGGGGGCCGATTGTAGGGGTCGACACGGCGAATGCGGCGAAGGAGACCATAGCCTACTGCAGCAGTTCCAACGGTGCCGGCCTGATAGTTCTTTCTAATGAGCCGGAGCAAACGCTGAATATAGCAGGTAACAGCGTTATTGACATTGATAACGGCGGCATCCACGTCAACTCGCCCTCCGCAGTGGAGCAGAGCAATCATACTGCCGCTTGGATCCAGAACGCTACTGCCGTTATAGATGCCACATTTCTTAACGTCGTCGGTGGTGTCAACCCGGAACCCGACTCGGATATGTGGGATGCCATCTTCGCGAACGCGGAGGAAGGCGGTTACACGGTTTTGGACCATATGGACGGCGTCCAGAGCATAGACGACCCGCTTGCAGCCGGAATGCTCTCGGGCGGAGGGACTCCCTATGTGATAGCTTATGACGAAGACGGGATAGCAGAAACAGGCCCAGGCGCCCGCCTGGATCTGGAGGCTCTGCTCGACTACTATGGCGGGCCCCTCGAAACATTCGACAAAGAAGAAGATCCGAATTGGGACACTATTACAAGCAATATGACATTGGGGCCAGGGTATTACCCCAACGGGATGTTAATATCGGCAGGAGTTGACGTCGTACTCCAACCAAACCCAGCTCTCGGTTTTCTGGGCAATATATTCATATTTGGAGGTGGCCCAGGGCCGAACAATAGCACCGTAGGCCTCTCTGTAAGCAATGGCAGCCTGACAGGTCATGGTGTCACGATCTACGTGACAGAAACCCTGGATCCGACTGGCCAGCCCATTGGTGAGATCGGCCAGATTAAGATTACCGGAGGTACCGTGGATATAGATTCTCCCGGAGATTGGCAGAACCAAGAGAATGGGTCGTTTAACCCGGCGTTAGTGGAGGGCATAAACGGGATTGCCGTCTGGCAAGATCCCGCGATGCCCTTCGGCAATAACGATGACGTGCAACTTAACGGCACTGGTGATTTCCATTTGAGCGGCGCGATCTACTTACCTTCCCCGATCCACGCGGACCTTGCGGGGAACTTAGGCGATACCGGCAACCAAATTCTCTGCGGCTCTGCAGACATCGCCGGTGGAGCAAATATCCACGTAAATTACGACGGGCGCAACGAGGGAAATTCACCGACCATGTCTTGTATAGTCCATTAGGCCGTCAACCGGTAACGCAGTAGCAGAGACCCGATAGGACGGCCGAAGCCGCGCCCCCGTCACGGTGTTGATCCAGTCAAACCAGGCGCCCTTGTGCCTGACTTCGGATTATTACTTGCCGGCCTTGCTCTCGAGTAATTTCCGCACTTCGGAGAGATCCGATTTTAGCTTTTGACGGCCTTCAGTTAGCTCGCCGCGTATTTTCCACAGTGTCCAGTAAATGGCGAGCAGCGCGATAGTCCCAAAGCAAGTTAAAGTTATTAGCACAGTCTCATTCATAATTGGATATCCTTATAAAAAATTGATAGCTAAAAAGCGAGGCCGCCGTCCGTTCGAGCAACCTCGTTCCGAGAAGGATGTTTAGATCCACTTCATTTCACTTCTCCTATTGTCGGCACAATCTGATCAATTCCTAAGACAATTCGAAAAATCGTGTTTATACAAAATTCTGTGAACTTCTCGGGCACGGCACGGCGTCAATCCGGCAGAAGTTAAGAAAAGGGCTTCCAATGTATGATGTTAGTGTCTATTCTGCAAGAAGTTACAAACTCCCAGCACCTTTCTTGAGCTTTTCAATGAGTCGGTTTGTTATCCAGCCCCCGTCTTAATTCCTCGTGCTGTGTACTCGCCGACGGTACATCTATACTTATAGGACGTGCCGGGGTTGCCGCATATTGGCAACTTCCTGAGACGTTTGGCTTTACCAAAGAGAGTAAAGGAATGGTCACTGCGAACACTCAGGGTAAAACTGATTAAGATCGGAGCTAAAGTTGTCAAGCACGCTCGATATGTAACTTTTCAGATGGTGGATGTGCTGGTTTCAAAAAAATTGTTTCAGGAAATCCTTGACAATTCAAGGTGATTTTGATAAGATTATTGATGTCGGAAGGACTGAATTATGTTTTT
>DQCG01000715.1:0-2482 GCA_003533825.1 Phycisphaerales bacterium | reverse complement strand
ATTAGGAGTAATTTTATCATGAGCGATTTTCCACAGGTCATTTACAAGAAACATACGTTCCTGTCGGCCCTGGCCATGGGAGTAAGCGCCATTATTATTGCGTTCATCGTTAGCTGTACGGTAGTGATAATCTACGGCATGAACTTTGCCGGCGACAAATCTGAGGAAATTGTTACACTGGCCGAGGAAGCCATCCGCGGACTGCCCAAATTGCAGGAGTCGTTACCGCCGGTCTTGGCTGACATGCTAAACGATCGCCGCCAGCCGGATTACAGCACCCAGATCACTATTATCCCCAGTACGACTTTGCTGCCGCACGATAACGGTACCGTAAAAACGACGATTGAGGTCGTCAACAACGGCAAGGAAGTCGTCTCGCTTCTTTCGTTGCGGGTAGTCGTTCTCACCTCGCGCAATGAAATTATTACCGAGTCGAACGAATGGGCGGCCACACCCATTGCCGCCGAGAAAGACTGGCGCGGCCCGCTTATGCCCGGCTCTCGCAGGTATTTCGTTACCTCTCGCAAAGGGCTTCCCGTTTTCTCCGCGGACGAGTTGAAGACAGAGGTGGAAATCACGGACATCCGGATCTGGAACAGCGAAAAAGGAACATGGTTCGAAAACCGGTTATCATCCGAAGCAGCACTGCCCGACTCCAACGCGGCAGCCCCGGCAGAAATTCCATAGCCTTGGGCCTTATAAAAAAGAACGCACAGGTAGGACCAAAACGATACAAAAGCTGGAAACAATTCATCGACCACGCCTACTGGTCAGTAGAACTGAAATAACACCTTTGGGCTTATACTAAATTACGAGTTTTATATCAAGGGGAATTTATACTTATTGAAGTTCCGCCACAATCCCTGGATTAGCTGGCATCCTGCTTGACAGATCAACACATAATGTGCACATCCTTGAGATCATCGGCGACAGCTACTGGCTCACGTATAGCTTTGATAAATGCAAGAAAAGAAAACGGCAGGTATTATGGTCCTCTTGGATGACTAAGACTGATTGAGGTCAATGTCCAGAATTTGGCTGTAAAGGGCTGAACAAATAATGGCGACAGAGCTACGTCAGACGTCTGGTGGGATTCCGGTCAGATGGACGCAAACAGTACGTATTGTCCAAAACACGCACAAAGCTATATAGGTAGATTCTTTTCCTGTGATTGAAGGTTACTTTCAAAAACAGAGTCTCAGGTAATTCTTCCATTGTTGCTATGCGATGGTAACCAAAAAAGAAGATTTTCTTCTCTTCTTTGCCCTTGATTGACACCGGGAGTTGTATGCCTATGATGCCCCTGTCGGGAGCAGTCAGCTCGTTCTCTCTCTGGTCGGTAATGTCACTGATCTCAAAATTAAGACTTTTGTGCAGCAATTGCACGTTCAGCAAATTGCAACATCTGCGGCCACTGTTCACTGCGACAATGCTGCCTGTGAAGAATCGGAATGGGGGCAGATCGCAGGGATCTATCTTGACCTGGCCATCGGCAATGCCGGGTACACTCCTAAACAACTTCCTTTTCAGAACTAAGAGCAGTACCAACAGGGCCGCCAAAACAGCACTTAGGACTGTCGCATGCTCTTCGACGAAATGCCACAAGGTTCTCATGAACCAGGTTGATATCTGTTCAAAACTCACTGAATACATAATTGTACTTCGTACCTGACCTCGCCGCCGCAGTCGACAGTGAGGATTGACTAAGGTCGGTATGCTTTTAAGCAATCCCGAGCGTCGGTGATGTCACTACAACATACATCCCAATCGCATAATTGTACCATAAACCCCGTGTTTCTACAAAGCAAAACCTACAGAATTATCTGGCATCCTCAAGAATTCTAACTTGTTTAATACAACATAGAAATCCACCAAAATGCTCCATGTGTGCAGTCGCAGTGGTATTGGTGACACAAGCTACTAGTGTCGAACACAGCCATAAAATAATCAGCCACGGCCCAACCTTGCTAAATTTGTTAAAACAGATGACCATATGTAGGCCCAAAATTCCCATTATGGCACCGCTAGCGCCAATCGCTGGGTGCCCATCTTAAAGCAAATGAACAATGGCCGCCGCAATTCCCAGGAGAATATATAAAAGCAAATACACGCTTTTGCTCATCTTCGTCGATACATATCGGCCAAAAACCCACAGTGTTTTAAGGTTTTCTATGAAGTAACTAAGAGTTTTTGTGTTGCGTAGCCGACACAAATGCTCTTTTGGACTGAACCGGCGACGGATGCTTTGGGTTTTTAGTGACGGGACGACTTGTGCCTCATAGGTAGGCAGCGGGAGAGGTTGGCGAGATTAGATCTTTCTCGATGGGGGATTGGTCGGTCTGTTTGGTACGACCGGACGTTCATCAGGCGTAATCGGTGGCAAGTTTTAGGCGTTATTTCACTGGATAGATGGACCGGTATTGGCATGCACGCTGAAGGTCCATGTTTTGGATTAGATTCTATAGCCACTTGTGTTAAGGTA
>DQCG01000266.1:2375-4472 GCA_003533825.1 Phycisphaerales bacterium | reverse complement strand
GGTCGAGCCGGCAATAATCGCCGAATCGGCTCGCTGGGGCGACCAGGCGCGCAGCAGGCCCTATACCCTGGCCGACTGGCAGAACTCTCGCGACTACATCCTCGGCACATATATCCCCCGGCGCCCGGCGATAGTACTGGGACAACTGCGCAACGCCGGCCTCTATCCGTCCATCAATCCACCGGTATTCAATATCAACGGCCAGCCCCGGCACGGGGGGCAGATTCCGACAACCCACGTGTTGTCGATGACCGCCTCGGCCGGAACGATTTATTATGCGATTGACGGCAGCGATCCGCGTCTGCCCGCCGAACCTGAGAATATAACCAACAGCGCGACTCTCGTGGCTGAGAACGCCGCCAAGCGGGTGTTTGTCCCGACCCGCTCGATCGGCAATAACTGGAGAGGCACGACTTTCAACGACTCGGGCTGGATAAGCAGCTCCGGCAGCCCGGGCGGAGTCGGTTACGAAAGAAGCTCGGGTTATCAAAATTACATCAGCCTCGACCTCGAAGCCCAGATGTACAACGACAATACCACCTGTTACATCCGCATCCCGTTCTCTGTTAGTTCTGCCGAGATGGCGAGTTTCAACTATATGAGATTGAAGGTTCGCTATGACGACGGATTTGTCGCCTACATTAACGGGATTGAGGTGGCCAGGCGCGATTTCACCGGGACACCAACCTGGAACTCCAGTGCCGCCGGCTCACATAACGATTCGGCGGCCGTCAATCCGGAAACAATCGACGTCTCGGTGTTTATCGACAGACTGCAACTGGGCACCAACATACTGGCCATACAGGGCATGAACAATTCTCTAACAAGTTCCGACCTGCTGATCTCCGCCCAGCTCATCGCCGGCGAAAGCACGCCAGCCGAAGACGTATTGTCACCCAGCGCGATAAAGTATACAGGGCCGATCAGACTGAACGAGAGCACACACGTCAAGACACGCGTCTTAAACGGCGCCACCTGGAGCGCGCTGAACGAGGCGACCTTCGCCGTCGGACCGGTCGCGGATAATCTGCGGATCACCGAGATAATGTACAACCCGAAGGATACGGGCAATCCGGACGACCCTAACAGAGAATTCATCGAACTGAAGAACATCGGAACCCAAACGCTGAACCTGAACCTGGTCCGCTTTACGAACGGCGTCGATTTTACCTTCCCACCTCTGGAGCTTGCAGCAGGTCAATACGTCCTTGTCATCAAAGATATCGAGGCCTTCGCAGCTCGGTACGGCTCGGACTTGAATGTAGCCGGCGAATACTCCGGCAGCCTGAATAACGCGGGCGAAAGAATCGAGCTTGAAGATGCCGCCGGCCGGTCCATACTGAATTTCAGATACAATGACAACTGGTATGATATTACCGACGGGATGGATTTCTCTCTGACTATAGAAGATCCAACCGTAACCGACCCGAACCGGTGGAACGGCAAGAGCCTCTGGCGTCCGAGTGCCGTCGCCGACGGCTCGCCCGGCCGGGACGATACGGGCCAGCTCCCAGCGCTCGGTGAGGTGGTAATTAACGAATTGCTGGCGCATTCACACGCCGGCGCTCCGGACTGGATAGAGCTGCACAACACCACCGACGCCGCCATTAACATCGGCGGGTGGTTCCTCAGCGACAGTTCCGCCGACTTTATGAAATACGAGATCGCCGCCGGAACGACTATCGAACCGTTCGGCTACATCGTTTTCTACGAAGAGCTGCATTTCGGAAATACCGACGATCCGGGCTGCCGTGTCCCATTCGCCCTCAGCGAGAACGGCGAAACGCTCTATCTGCACTCCGGCAAAGACGGCGAATTGACCGGATACAACAACCAGGAGAAATTCGGCGCCTCGGAAACCGACATAGCCCTCGGCCGCTACCAGAAGAGCACCAGCACGTACAATTTCGTTGCAATGAGCGTTAATACTCCCGGCGGTGAAAATGCCTATCCCAGAGTCGGCCCGGTCGTCATCAGCGAGATTATGTACAATCCAGCCTCGGGTAATCAGGATGAAGAATATATCGAGCTGCTCAACATCGGCGAAACTGCGATTACTTTGGCCGAATATGATAACGAGCAGCTCGTCGATGTCCC
>DQCG01000266.1:0-2369 GCA_003533825.1 Phycisphaerales bacterium | reverse complement strand
CTGGCGGCTCACCGACAGCGACGGCATCAGCTTCGATTTTCCGCTTGGTACTACGATGGCACCCGGCGAGCATTTGCTGCTGGTCAAGAACAGGGATGCGTTCGATTTCAGGTACACGGGCGCTGCCGGCGACGTGCAGATATGCGAATGGGGCGGCGGCAGACTGGACAACGGCGGCGAGAAAGTACAGCTATCAAAACCGGGCGACGAGGTCGAAGGCACTCGTCATTATATTCGCGTCGACCGCGTCAATTACAGCGACGGTTTTCATCCTCTCGGCGACGACCCCTGGCCGCTCGGGCCGGACGGATATGGACAATCCCTCACGAGGAATGTGCCAGCCAATTACGGCAACGATCCGGAAAATTGGATAGCCGCAGAGCCTTCACCCGGCTGGTAGATTCACCCGGCGACTTTAACGGCATCAGACCTGTTCGGGCACGGTGAACGGCTTTCGGTAGTCTCTGGACAGGAGCCGGTTGGCCCTTTCGGAAAACCTGCCGAAGAACTTCTCTTTGCTCGAATCCATTCTGAGCCATGGGCCGAGAACGGCGGGCGTCTTTTTGAGACTCACTCCATTGGCGGCCAGATGTTCCTCAAAACGCTCGAAGGCCTCAAGTGAATCTTTATCGCCTTTGATTATTTCCCTGATCTGCTCATTTGAGGATTCGGCGCCGATCCGGTGGGAAATGTTGCCCATGTGGCACAGGGCGGTCGAGAGATGTCCCTGGAGAATATCGGTTCTTATATCGCTGATTTTCCGGCTGCGAACCGCCTTGATGAAGCTGGCCTGAGGCCCGGGGCTGTTTCGCTCGAAGCGCTTTATTTCTTTGCCTTTGTTATCGTAAAAGACGAGTTTGGCCAGGTCGGCGTAGCCATTTTCACACTGCACGACCACTCCGGTATTAGGCGATGGGCTTGGCCGTCCGCTCCGCATTTCCACACCGGTGCCGCTGCGAGCATGATATATGTCCATATTCGAATCGCCTGTTTTCGCGGGCAAAACTCTCGTCTCGTAGATAATCGGGGCTTTCTCGCAGTCATACATAGCGATCTGGGTATTGGGTGTCTCGCCATCATCGTCGTAGCCGAAACGCCCGCCTATGCTCATCACGCTTTTGGGCAGCCCGGGCAGGCCCAGCACCCAGCGGCAAACGTCCAACTGGTGGGGGCCGTTATTGCCGATCTCGCCGCAGCCGGTGGCCCAGACCCAGTGCCAGTCGTAGTGCAGATTCTTTCGCATCAAAGGCCCCATCGGAGCCGGCCCGCACCAGAGGTTGTAATCCACCGACTCGGGAACCTCCTGCGGCCCGGAGACCTTGCCCATGCTCTTACGGCGTTTGTAGCAGAATCCGCGCACGACCAGAATTTTACCGAGTTCGCCCCGCCTGATGGAGCGGACCGCTTCGGTCAGGCCCTCGTCCGAGCGCAGATCGAGGTCGGCCTGGACAATCCGATTATACTTCCGTGCGGCTTCGACCATCTTGCGGCCTTCGAAAATGTTATGCGAAACCGGCTTTTCCACACAGACATCCTTACCCGCCTGGCAGGCCCAGACCGTCACCAGTGAATGCCAGTGATTCGGCGTCGCTGTCGAGACGGCGTCGATATTCTTATCCTCAAGCAGCCTGCGAATATCGACGTAGGCGTCCACCTTCTGGTTGCGGGCTTTGAATTGCTCTACGCCGCGGGCGAGAATATCCTTGTCGGCATCGCACAGCGCGACAACCCGCACACCGGGCATTTTCAGATACGCGTTAATATGGGTCCGGCCATGGCCTCGAAAACCCACCACGGCAACACGAATCTCATCGTTTGCCCCTCGTGCACGCGAAAACGGTTGTGCCAACACGATACCGGCGGTAATTGAACGGCTCATAAAATCTCGACGTGTGATACGTTGCATCGTTAATCTCCTGTCATAATTACTGAATCACTCTGCAAAACCAGCTTAAAAAGAAATGATACCGATAGACAACAATTCAGTCAATCCCGAGATTGAGGGACCAACAGTAAGATTGTACTCGTCACAAGGTAAGAACGCCCGAACCAGGCAGTGAAACCCAGGACATTTGCCTGGCTCGGGCGTCTTTCCGATAAGTCTCGAGCAGATTATTGGGGGCTGCCCGACCGGCGAGGTTGAATTTGCATGTTCTTGTCATACTCCATCGTAAAGCTGTACTTTACAATGGTTGCATCCCGGTCAATAGTATTCAGTGGAAGATTCAGGTCCCAGCGCAGGATACCGTTCTTTCTCGCCGTGCGCATATACTCGGTGTCGGCGCTTAACTCGGGCTCGGTTTTTTCAAGTTCTATCTTAATCGAAGCATCGTCCGTATAGGGCAGCCTGTCCAGCAACTGCAGCTCAA
>DQCG01000159.1 GCA_003533825.1 Phycisphaerales bacterium | reverse complement strand
CGGTCTGCTTTTCTGTTCCAGAGTTGACCTGCCATCCATTCATGCAGGTCATAACCGTTCCACGATTCTCGGGGCCGAACAGCTATTTTGCACGCGTGTTGGTCACCGCCCAATAGAATGATGCCTTCGATTCGCTTTGCCCGGACGTGGGCCAGGAGAGAATCGTATTCATACTTGAATGTATGATTCCAGGCTTCCGGTCCGCCACAGTTCCAACTGCTGCCGGATACAGGAAACTTAAAGACCGCTGATGAGTCTGCCAGCGAGTTCTTGAGCCAGTCAAACTGTTCAGCACCGAGCATAGTTTTTTCGAGGCCGTCGGGATCATCGTTGGGCGAGCGATGATAACGGACATCCATTAGAAAGAATTCTGCACAACCAACGGTGAAACGACTCCAGGTACCGGGGCTGTGGATGGCTTGCGACTTTGGATTAGGCCAAATCTCGTTAAAGGTCTTCAGCGAACGCTCCTTGCCCGGCTGAGTGCGATCTGAATTGTCAATTCCATAATCATGGTCGTCCCAGACCGCATAGATGGGCGTGGTGGCGCCGAAGGCACGGAAATGTGGATCAGCTCGAAACTGCAGGTACATTCTGCGCTGCTTGTCCGGCTCGGTGCTGTTCGAGTAAATGTTGTCCCCCATAAGTATAAACAGGTCAGGCTTCCTGGCCCCTATCGCATCCCAGACTGCATGAGCGCCCTCTCGCTTGAGAGAATGGCCGAAACCGACCCGGATGACACATTTTTCGCCACGGCGGGGAAACGTAGTGAATTCCTGCTTGACGGGACAGGGCTGTTCTTTGTTGTCGAGGATTACACGGTAACTGTACGTGCTCCTGGGTGAAAGGCCCATTACCTTTGCGCTGCCGCAGAAGTTGTCCTCCAGTATCAGCCGAATCGTTTCTGAAACAATCGTTTCATCTTTGGATGTCAACCGAACCTGCATCTTACACGGACCATCGGTCCGAACCCATATCCGAGTGGTGGTATCCGTAGTGTGACCGATCATAGGACCGTGAGTTAGCACGGCTGCCTGTGCTGAAGAATGCAGCGCTACACAAAGAGCTATCATTGCCGGGGCAATCGTGAGTGTTTTACTTGCTGTGTTCATGGAAACGGAACCTCCGATTTCTCATCCCTACAAATATTTTCTGTGGTCGGCAAGCTTCGCTTCTATCGCGCTTGCCGCCGCGGTGGCGGGGCTGGCGAGATAGACTTCGCTCTTGGGATGTCCCATCCTGCCGACGAAGTTGCGATTGGTCGTGCTGATGCACTTTTCGCCGGAAGCGAGAATGCCCATGAACCCACCAAGGCACGCACCGCACGTCGGGGCGGCGATTACGCAGCCGGCCTCGTAGAAGATATCGAACAGGCCTTCGTCCTTGGCCTGCTTCCAGATTCCCGGCGTGGCCGGCACGATCAGCGTGCGGATAGCGACCTGTTTGCCGTCGAGAATTTTTGCCGCGATTCGCAAATCCTCGATCCGCCCGTTCGTGCAGCTTCCGATATACGCCTGGTCCATTTTCATGCCGGTACATTCGCCGACCGGCACGCCGCCGCTCGGTAAATGCGGCAGAGCCACCATCGGCTCGAGCGCAGAGCAGTCGAACTCTTCGGTCGCCAGATATTCGGCGTCATCGTCGGACTCGAAAACGATGTAGTCTTTCCCGTCCTTCAGATGCTCGTCGAGATACTGCCTGGTGACATCGTCGAATCCGATTATGCCGCTCTTGGCGCCGGCTTCGATGGCCATGTTCGTTATTGTCATCCGCGCTTCGGCCGACATTTCGGCGAGTGCCGGCCCGACGAATTCCATCGCCCTGTAGAGCGCGCCGTCGACGCCGATTCTCGCAATCACGGCCAGAATCACGTCCTTGCTGTAAACGCCCGGCCCGAGCGAGCCGTTCAAAACGAACTTTACCGAGGCCGGGACTTTGAACCACAGCTCCCCGGTCGCGATAGCCGCGGCCGCATCGGTCGAGCCGATGCCCGTGCTGAACGCCGCGAAGGCGCCGTATGTGCATGTGTGCGAATCCGAGCCGACAATCACTTCGCCCGGCCGGATGTGGCCCTGCTCGGGCAGCAGCGCGTGACATACGCCCGCCCGACCGAGCTTGTAATAGTGCCTGATTTTGTGACGTATTGCCCAGTCGTGTAGCCGCTTGTGAAGCTCGGCGCTCTTGATGTCCTTGGCAGGCTGAAAATGATCGGGCGTCACCACGATCTTCTCGCGGTCGAACACTGTGTCGATACCCTTCTCCTCCAGCATCGAAATCGCCGGCGGCGTCGTTACATCGTGACACATTACAATATCGATCTTCGCATCGACAAGCTGCCCCGGCACGACTTTCTTCTCGCCGGCCGCTCTTGCCAGAATTTTCTCGGTTATTGTCATTCCCATTTTCTTCTTTATTCTCCGTTAATTAAAGTTCCGCTTTGACGTCGGCCTTGCCGCCTTTTTCTTTGGCCGCGACCATCCTGTTGATGGCATCGACGTAAGCCTTGGCCGAAGCCTCGATGATATCCGTCGAGATGCCCCGGCCTGTGAATATTCTGCCGTCTTCGGTAATTCGGACGGTCGCTTCGCCGAGGGCCTCTTTGCCGCCGGTGACAGCGCGGATCGAGTAGTTCTCCAGCTTCGGCGACAATCCCGTGGCCTGGCGGATCGCTTCGTACGCCGCATCGACCGGGCCGTCGCCACATGCCGCCGCCTGCTTGATTTCGTCTTTAATTTTCATCTTGACGCTCGCCGTCGGCAGCGTGCCGGTCCCGCTGGCCACGTGCAGATACTCCAGGTGGTAGACGTGCTCTACAACGTGGATTTCATCGCTGATAATCGCGGCGAGATCCTCGTCGAAGACCTCTTTCTTCTTGTCGGCTACGGCCAAAAACCGCTCGTACGTCTTCTCCAGCTCTTCCTTGGACAACGTGTATCCCATCTCTTCGAGCCGGTGACGAAGTCCGTGCCGTCCCGTTCGCGCCGTCAAAACGACGCGGCTCTCAGCAAGCCCGATCGTCTCCGGCCGCATAATCTCGTACGTCTCGCGCTTCTTCAAAAAACCGTCCACGTGAATCCCGGAGCTGTGTGCGAACGCGTTCCGCCCCACAATCGCCTTATTCGCCGCCACCGGCGTGCCCAGCATATCCGCGACCATACGGCTGGTTCGGGAGAACTCGCGGGTGTTGATGCCGGTCTCTACCTCGTCGAAGAAATCCCGCCTCGTGTGGATCGCCATCACGACCTCTTCGATAGCCGCGTTGCCGGCCCGCTCGCCCACTCCGTTTATCGTTCCTTCCACCTGCCGGGCGCCGTTCTTCACCCCCGCCAGTGAATTCGCCACCGCTAATCCCAAATCGTCATGACAGTGGCAACTGATTATCGCCTTGTCGATGTTCGGGACGTTGGCGCGAATATCGCGCATCAGGCCGCCCCACTGCTCCGGCATGGCGTAGCCCGTCGTGTCGGGGATGTTCAAAACTGTCGCCCCGGCGTCGATCACGGCCTCGAGAATCTCATACAAAAACGCTCGATCGGCCCGGCCGGAGTCCTCGGCGTAAAATTCCACCTGTTCGACGAACTCAGCCGCATACTTCACCGCCTCGACGCCCATCTTCAAAATCGTCGCCTGCTTCTCGCCGATAGTCTTGCCGTACTTCTCATCCGCGAATTTTCCCATGAGGTGCACTTCCGAGACGCCGATTCCCGTATGGATTCGCGCCCGTTTCGCCTTTACCAAAGCCTTGCGGGCGACGTCGATATCCTCCTTCCGAGCCCGCGTAAGCCCGCAGATGACCGGCCCCTGGATATTCTCGGAAATCAGCCTCACCGCCTCGAAGTCCTCCGGCGACGAAGCCGGAAAGCCCGCCTCGATGATATCGACGTTCAGCCGCACCAACTGCCGGGCGATTTCGACCTTTTCTCTCGCCCCCAAACGCGTACCCGCGGCCTGCTCGCCGTCACGCAACGTCGTATCGAATATTTCTACTTTCTCTTTAGCCATTTTCTTCTCCTATTTTGGACAGGATGAACCGGATAATCCCATAAATCTCGTCAATTATTCATATTTTAGACAGGATAACATGATAAACCTGTAAATCTCGTCGAAAATACTCATTTATACAGAAAAAACCAGATAATCCTGTAATCTTGTCAAAAAAACCTCATTTCAGACAGGATAAACACGGCCAGACCTGTAAATCTTGTCAGATATTTGTAAACGATGGAAAAATAGATTTTTAGAAAGGTATCATATTTGCGCCTAACGGCGCAGGAGCAGGCTAATAACAGCCGTGAAGACCGAACAAACTGTACGTTTTCCGTTCATAATATAAATTATATCGACTAAAATTCCCGCCGCAACAAAAAACTTTAAAACTTTTTTCAGACACCGCCTAAGGCGTCCCTCACGGGAGGATTAACACCGGGGAACACTGTTTTTAAACCACGAAGGGCACCGAGAACCACGAAGAAAATATTATATAAAACGATGGAATTCTTTAAAATCTTCGTGTTTCTTCGCGATCTTCGTGGTAAAAACACAAAAAAATTACATAAATTATGCCCGTTTTTGAGCCAATTCTAAGGATTTCCCTCTTTTTTAAAATAATTCAAATTTTATAGGTAACATTTACCCCGTGAGATACGCTGCATATATAGTTGCAGCGGTTTAAGTTATCTAACGGGGTAAACCTCCGTGATGGGCTTGGCCATGCCTTACGGCAGATACGCTGTCTTAATTAAAAGGACAGCTTTTGTTATCTCATGGGGTAAATCCCGTGATGGGCTTGGCCATGCCTTACGGCAGATACGCTGTATCTTAAAAGCAGGAGATTTCGTGATGTATATTGAGAATGTGCCGGGCACAGAAATGATGAATATAAAGTTAAATGTAGAGAGAAAAATATCAAGAAGAAAAAACAAAAAATACGTAGTCACCACAATTGACATTCGCGCGTGAGCTTGTACAATTCTTACCTTATGGGAAACGAGACGGGCTTTGGTGACACAGGAGTGACAATGATAGTAACTTTGTATGTTGTTAGTAGTAAGTTAACAACGGAGGAACAGAAGATTTGGGAGTGTAAAAGAGAGGGATATTTTCTGGAATATTTTTTACAGGCTTTGTAGTGACATTTATGATTTTCATCACAACTTTGACGGAGCGAGCAGAGATGAAGGTTTTATACTGGTTGATTTTTCAAAATAAACCAAGATATAAATCACTATTAGTCAAAGTGTTCGAAGCACTGGAGGTGATATGAGCAAGAAGGATAAAGTGATACATCCGAAAGTATTCATCAGTTACAGTCATGATTCACCGAAACACGCAGCAAAGGTTCTGGAATTTGCAAACAAGTTGCGGTCAGAGGGAATTGATGCGATTCTGGATCAGTATGAGCCGTGGCCCAACAAGGGTTGGCCACAGTGGATGTTGGAACAGATAAACAGGGCTGGCTTTGTTCTCATGATCTGTACAAAGGTTTATTACAAGGGTATAATGGGCAAACTTCCTAGAAAAATTAAACGGGGCATAAAGTACGAATGGAATTTGATCCAAACTTATTTCTATGAGGATAGTTCTGTCAACACGCGATTTCTTCCTGTTGTCTTCGAAGAGGATTCTATTACATTTATCCCTGATCCTTTTCGGACGATGCCGCGATTTTGCATCGCGACGAACGAAGGATATGAAGATTTGTATCGAAAATTGACGAATCAGCCGAAGACAACAATTCCAAAGTTGGGGAAGTTGAAGTCCCTTGAAGCCCGTCAACCAAAAACAAATTTCTTTTCGGATACTAATGAAGATACCAAGAAAAGCAGAAGCGGAAAAAAAGCATACAGAAAAGGAATCCCAAAACGTATTTGGATTTGCGCTCTTCTTATTATAACGATACTAATACTACTTTGGATAGATTATAAAACGTACTGTCTGGATTTACAAGCAAGTGTGGGCCATTACATGTGGAAACCGCCGTATTATTTGAAGCAAGAATTAGGGACTGTTGAGGAATCAAAGCATAACCGTTATCATATAATGGATTCAAACAGTATGTATTGCATCATGGTTCGAAACGAAGGGCCCGAAATTGTTGACCATTTAGTTAATGACTATTCCAAATGTTAATTACGTGGAAGTCATGAGAGAAGGTAAGAATCCGGAAGAAATCAGACCATCCGAAATGATCACATTAGAAAAGCTGCAGGTTGAAGAGGAAATTTGTGTTATTGCTTGGGCTTCTAGACCATTAAGTAGATGTAATGCAAAGAGAGTAGCGATTTACAATGAGGAAGGCAAAGCGCCTTTATATATAAAGGTACCCGTTGGAGCCATTGCCTTTTTGATAAACAAATACATAACAAAAAGGTTAGTTCTATTCTTGTTTTTTGGAATATTATCTTGTATTATGTTATGTATGTCTATCAAAAAGTGTTTTAGAATATATAGACTAGCACTTAATAATTCCGCGGGAATTTAAAATATTTCACTTACATGTTCAACAAATTTGAAGAGTCTATCCGAACTCTTTACTGGGTGGAAAATTAGGGAATAATTTCCTTGATTTCCTCCGAATAATTTTCGGCATTACGGATCTTCGCGCATAGTTCCAGCAATTTTGCCCTTCTGTTATATGCATCCTCAACAGAATCCCAAATATGTTCTATAGCTTCCTGAATATTTCCAGCCTTTATGTCATCGATGATATCTATGCGGCGTTGCTCTGATTTAGCTATTATTTCTTCGAGGAATTCTATCCGTGGATCGTTAGGATATTGGATTCTTTTAGCTACATTTTTTTTGCCATCTCTGCAATCTTCCAAGATAGTTCGGAAATGTGTAAAAAGGGAAGCTACTTCCGGCCTATCGTGACTTGACCACAACGGAAAAAGTAGCAACATGGTTAGTCTGTTTCGTTCGCATGAATGAACAGCATTTTCCATAGTCGGTTTATTATTAAATTGTTCCGCTGCTTCATTAGAATCTGCAAGAGCTTCTTCGGCAAGAGGTACTAACGATTCGATTGCTTCCCTGTAATCATGTAAAGCTATTCTTCTCGGAAGTAATTTTGGTACTTTTAACCTAAATAGCATGACCTCTTCGCCGGCCCGCCATATATCATGTGCAACCTCTTCCTGTTCCTGAGTTGATTTAGCTTTTTCTAGGATTTCGTTAACTTCTGCAAAGACTTCCTTCGGATTATAGTTGGGAAAGATCTTCAGTAAGACGGATAGGTGTTTATTCTCTATATATTTAGTATAGCTTTCCAAAATGTCTCTAAGGTAATTTGGATTAACCTGCTTAATAAAGTCGGGACCGGTTTCGCAAATCAATGCACCTGCTAATACAGACATATCGTTGCAATTGCTTTGGACTAGCCCAGCGAAAGATATTCCGACAAATAGGAAAGCTATAATTGTTAAGACAGAGCAGACAAACAAAACATGTTGTTTTTTATGCAAAGGCTCTACAAAACTTTTTGCAATATCACGAGTCTGTAACCGGGACGGTAAACCGCCAGTTTGCTTACTTGTTTTCTGTAAGTGTCGTATTAACTTTTGTGAAAACTTGGAACTTGCTTTCAGAAAAAAAAGAACGCATAAAAGCGTTCCAAAAGCCATGACCAACACTTCAAAGAGTCGCCAAGAAAACCGAAGCCATGCTATACCCAAAGTATTGCCAAGACGGTGCAAAATCCAAGCGACTAAAAGAAAAGCAATGAAAACGACAACCGAAAATGCCAGTTCCTTTATATATGACAAGAGTGGAATACGCAAAGATAAGGCTGTATTTTCTGTACCGTTGGTCTCGTTAGATAATGGCTCGTTCTCCAATGTGATTCTCCCTTCGCTTCTCTTAGAGGTCAATATATGAATAGTTAATAATCCACATTATTTCCCCTTGAGATATGCTCTTGTATATTGACAGAATATATTCCAAGACCCTCAACTCCTTTAAAATGGAAAATTACTCTACTAAATAATTGTAAGTAAAGCAATACTTTTTTCAAAGGAAATTTAACTCTATATTTAATAAATTCTCG
>DQCG01000058.1 GCA_003533825.1 Phycisphaerales bacterium | reverse complement strand
TTTTCCGCCAAGACTTTTTTTATAACCTTAGCCAGTCGCTTTATCCCCTTTTTACAAAATATCGCTCGGCGATATACTCCCTCAAAGGCAGATAGCCCTCGGTCGTACTGTACTGAAGAACATTTTCGCCGTCCTCCTGCAAAACTTTCAGGCACGCATCGGCAAGCTCTTTGACCGGAAACAACTTAGGATTCGGCAAACCACCGGCGAATGATATGACATTGCTATCCAGGGTCACCTTCAAAATTTCCCTGATGAACGACTTGTGAGTTGTGGCCATACTGTCCGCAAACAAATTCTTCATTCTTACTGACCTTCCAGTTTAAGCCCTGCCTTTTCCAGAGCCGCAAGCGCTTGTTTATGGCCTTCCTCGTAACCGTACCAGGCGTCGACAATCTTTCCCTCCGGATCGATGATGTAATTCAGCGGCACGCCGCTCATTTGATAACCGTAAAATCCAATCTTTACAGCGGCGTCGGAGGAATCCAGAACGCTCGGGAACGTCGCCGAATTTTCACGCATAAAATCCAGTGCAATCTGTTTGTCGTCCGCACAGTTGAAGCCGAGAATCACCAGGCCTTTGTCTTTATACTTTTCAGAGAGTGTCTGGAGATGACGCATCTCCTCCCGGCAGGCCGGTCACCCCGCCCGCCAGATATAGAACCAGACAATCTTGCCGCGATAATCCGAGAGTTTGACCGTGGTTTCGTCCGCCAAAAGCAGTTCGAAATCGGGCGCTTCGGCGCCCGGCTTGAGAAGCTTTTCGTCAATATCGGGCAGTGTCCATTGCTGCCAGCCGGCCGGCGGTGACCAGACAAATTTCTCATCCGGTATTTCCGCATTGATAGTCACGTCTGACCAGTATTCATACCCGATGATCGGGCGTGCCACGCGAACTACTTCCTTCAATTTCCGAGGAAGATGGTCCTGTTTGGAAAGCCAAATGTACCAAATCCGCTGACGCTTCATGAAGCTGACTTCAATAACGTCACACTCATGCCCTTTGATGCTCTCTATTTCCCAGCCTCTGACGCCGTCCAGATAGGGGTGAAGAGAATCCGTATAGCCGTGAAAGGTGCTCGGATCGATTATTGTCATACCCATTCCAGCACCCAGCAAACCCGTCTTATGTCCAATTGAGTGCCGTCCTATGGGAGTTGCTTCTTTCATATAGACTTTCGATGCGGTTTTTTTTTCATAGCTGGCCCTGTCCTCACTGGAAAAATGTGGACGATCTGACGGCCAATAAATCCAGAGATGATCGCCATCGCCGACAAGCGTACCGCACTCGACGCCTTGCCTATTGACGGTCTCCACGCGAAAGTAGTTGGGTTTCTTCATCCAGATCGTGTAGTTGCAATTGCCGCAATCGCCTTTATAAGAAAGGCTTTCGGCGTTTCGCATAGTCTCAATCATCTTTTCGTAGAGAGCATGCGCCTCGGGCTCATCCTTGAAAGTGTCTTTTACGGCAGCCGCCTGAGATGTCACCTGGTTGGGCTCGGCCGGGGTCATTGCCTGGTTGGGATCGGCCGGAGTCATCGCATGGTTGGGATCGACCATAGATGTTATTTGGCTAAATTCAGGCTGCGGCACATCGACCGATAGTGGTTGCAGCGCTATATCAGACAGCCGGCACACCGAAACCGCGGCGGGCGGCTCGGACTTCTCCGGCGGGCTCGAGAAATAAACGGCTAAACACACAAGCACCGCGCTGAGAATGCCAATCATCGTCAAAACGAAGTTTTTGTTTCTCATTTGCATCACCTGTGACTTTTCTTCTCAGGCGTTCGAGGAGATTCATTCGACCACTACCGCAGTGCCTTTGGCCGACGCCATCAGCAGCGATTTGTTCTTGGAGCCAACGTTATCGTAATCCAGGGCGAAGCCGATAATGGCATTGGCTCCCAACTTTCTCGCCTCGTCCTTTGCTTCGGCAATCACATCGTCCTGCATATCCTTCATCACTTCCTGATATGACTCCGACCGTCCGCCGAAGATATCGCGAAAATGAGTAAAGAAATCACGGATAATGTTGATCGCCCGAACGTTCCGCACAATCACAATCCCCTTGTACTGCCTGATTTTAATACCATCCAGAATCGGCGTCGTGAAAATTTGAACATCGTCCATCGGATTCCTTTCATAATCCCCCGACACGTTCGATATAAACTGCCAATTCGTTTCCTATACCGCCCGGTTTGTTCCAGCTTCGATCGCCGGCGGCAACGGTTACGTTTTCCTTTATGACCTCGCTGCCCGTTGCACAATCGAACCAACGTAATTTATACACCCCCGCCCGCATCTTTTTCAAGCCAATTTTACCCTGCAATTTCGATGCGTACGCGATATAGCTTCTGCCCGGCCGGGCCAGCACGTATTGCGTTCCGGCGAATCCAAGCTCATCGTGTGGCGAGAACTGTTGAAAATCGGTTGACTCGAAAAAACGCACCAGCCGTCCGCAGTCTTGAAGGTCGCTTTTGGCCGTCGTGGCGATATCCATCCCTAAAATCATCACGTATGCTCCGCCCATCGCGCACGCCCAGCACTTCTTCCGCAATTCGGCACCAGTTCCCCAATCGGCTGCTTCCGACAGATTAAGGTTGTATTTGCCTCTGGCGTCCTTCCATGCCTTAACGATTCCTGTATGCAGCTCTTCGGCAGTCTCGACGTTATACTGAATCGCAAACTGGTCGATGTTCGGCTCATCAGCGAACTCCGAGAAATCCAGACCGTTAAGCTTGTGCACGGCGATAACATGGTTGTGATCGTCGGCGGAGCGGATTTCCGCGGCAATATTTTTCACCCGTTTGGCGCTTAACGCCTCCTGATATTCCTCTGCGATGCACCATATCAGATTCCTATGATGCTCGAACCGGTTCACGAGCGTGTGGATAAAATTCTTTTCTTCTTCACCCACCCTGTCACCAGTCCTCCAAACCCGCGCACTGTCGTCGTAGAGAAAAAGATAAATGACAATATTGCGCTTATCCATTTCGGTAAACCAAGTTTCCCATTGATCAAGCACGTCGGGATCTATGCCTTTTGACACGTCATGATTGATAAACGGATTATGCGTTTTGTCGCCGTCGCCGCCGTGCGAGCGTATCGCCATTAAGTAAATACAGTTGGCCCCGGTTCCCTTCATTTTGTCGATCAAATCCGACTGGTCGCCGGTGCGGGTTCCATCCGGCCTTAGCGTGCCGCGATAGAGAAAATCCTCCGGGTCACCCGGCCCGCACATAAAGAACGGCCTGCCGTCACTGCGTTTGAGCCACTGCGAATGCTCCGGGTCTGCAATGATCTGTCCGGCCGAGTCTTGCAGCTTCGCGGCTGGGCCGGCCTTATCGAAGTCGCCAACGGCAATCGCCCAGTCGGAGCGATACGGGGTCTTCCAGAGGTGCTCTTTGGCGCTAAGCGTTCCGATTTTGATTTCCTTGTACTGCTTTTTCGTATCCACGGCAATTGCGGGCTGCGCGCTCGTCATTCCGGACAAATCCATGTGAATCGACGAAGCGTTTTCGCCGTAGAAAACGCAGTGAAGCTTTGAGGGAACCGACAGAACACGGGCACTATTACTAAGATTGTTGGCTCTATGCATATCCAGCCTGAAGCGATTGTTCGTATGCCAAAACGTGTAGTGTGTTCGCAGTTGCTCCGGATTCGGATACGGGTAAGGACTATCGGGATAGAAACCGTAGAAGCCACCCATGCCGCCGGCCATCGATTCCCACCACAGCAGTCTCCGCGTCCCATCCATGTCAAGGTTAAAGCCGTCGCGCTTGTAGCTGTGCCTTTCCTCGTACAAATGAGGCCGTGCCAAATCGCCATCCATGTCTTCGGCAATTTCCTGGTAGTCAGCCGGTCCGTGTGCCGTTGCCGTCAGCGCCACATTCCGCCCGAATCCATCGTATGAGTTGAGGTTGAAAGGCCCTTTGAGCAGATGTCCCCTCGCACACAACAGATGCTGGAAGCCGAAATGCTCGTGCATATACACCGCCCAGTTATTCAACTGCCCGGTGTTTGTCCACTCATGCAGATCGAATCCATATCCCATAGTCCAGCCTGCTAAAGGGCCAAGCCTCGCAGCTATATAACGCTGCAAGCGCCTGTCTGCTTTACCGTTTATACCGCCGGGAACACCCTTCGGCGTCCACTTACGCGACTCATCTCCCCATGCCCAGATGTGAACTCGGCCGCCCGATGCGTGGATTGTCTTGATAATCTTTTCCAGCACCCGGAATGCCAGCGGGTCCGGATTCTCACTGTTGTGCTTGTTGTGCTCTCTGACCCCGAGCTTGAACCAGTTGTTGTTGACATGCACAAAGACAATCTCAAATCCGTTAGCCAGGGCATCCTTTAAGCAGGCTCCGGCCTTTGTCTGAACCTGCTGCAAATCGGCGCCAAAGTCGTCCAGATAAGCCGGATGCCTGACCCTGCTCATATAGGCGTTGAACAGGTATCCTCGCAAATCCTTGTCATCTTTTACCTGGATTGCATATTTATTGCCCACGTGTGTCAGAAAGCCTTTGATATTTCGACTGGGATTCTCCGCAACAGTCACCGCGCCGGTGTGACCATTTAGCTCAGACACTTCACTTGACGTCTCGAAAGTCCACTTGCCTGTTCGAGTTCCGGTGAAGCGAAATCGCCATGCATCGTCACCATCGTAGAACATCTCGGTCACGCGTTTTTGACCGGTGCCGGCGTGGGTAAAAGTCACCCTTGCCGAAACGTCGAAAGGATTGCCTGAATCAAGGGAGCACTCGATGCTCCATTCCAAATATTCCCACGTGACTGTGGCTCTGTTGCCGAAGTCCCTGGTGTGTTGGGTGGCAGCCTCAAGCGGAGCTTGGGGATGGCTTTCTACCAACAGCCTCAACACGTGGTTCTCCATTTCGGCACCGCGGATTTTGGTATCGTTCCAGCTTATAATCGTATCCAGGCCCGGCAAAACAACCATCGCACGCAATCCGCCGTGACCGAAGCAGCCGTAAGCGTCAACGGGCACATCCGGCCAATGCCGCGCGCCGTCCCGGCCGACACCGTTTGTCCACCAGAGCCAGCTATAGCTGCCGGCGTGGTCACACTGATTGTCCGGTATGTTCTTCGAGCCTATCGATCGCTGCTGAGGTATCATATCCGCCGCTTGCTTGCCCGCCCGCGGAATTGAATTGGGCAAAGAGCTCGCGACCGCCATAATTGCATGTTCGCGACTGATGAGCTGCTTGTTTTTCCACTTGCCTTTTCGCAAATACAACAATCCGAAACGGGCAAAATCACGAGGCGAAATCGCCAGCCGGCCCGCCCGGTCCTTGACGCCGAAGGCCATGAACGTCGGATTATCCTGACACTGAATCTGATCGGTCAGCATCGGATGAAAAACCTCGGCGTCCACCGTTTCGAAGTTCGCGCCGTAGACC
>DQCG01000558.1 GCA_003533825.1 Phycisphaerales bacterium | reverse complement strand
AAAGTCGGCGGCGGCTTCGGTGACTTAACTGCAAGACGCACGGCGAGAAGTAACGTGCCGCTGGTCAGCACTTATGCCGCACAGGCCGGCAGCGGGCACTGGCAATGGTACGTTGAGCAGCTTGGCGGCCCCGAGCCTGCCGGCGGCTATATCGGTTTTATCCGAGGCGGGCTGCCCAAGGTCCAGACGACGCCGCCCGACGACCTGCCGGAATCCCGCTTATTCGGCGGCACCGGCCAGGCCTACCTCAATACCAGCCTGACAGACGCCGAAAATAGCGTCCAGGTAGTCTTCAAGTCCAGCCCATTCGGCACGCAGTCTCACGGCTACGAGGCGAACAATTCGTTTCTGCTGTGGGCCTACGGCAAGCGCCTGCTGATTCGCACCGGCCGCAGAGACAGCTACGGCAGCAAACATCATAGGGAATGGATGTGGAGCACCCGCTCGGTCAATAATATCACCGTAAACGGCAAAGACCAGGGCAGACGTACTTCTAAAGCACAGGGCGAAATCGTAGCCTTCAAAACCACGCCGGACGTTGATGTCGTCATCGGCGAAGCATCAGATGCATACGAAACACCTCTCGAACGATTCACGCGCGCGATCATCTTCGTCAAGCCGGAACTGGTTGTCGTTTACGACCGCCTAAAATCGGGAGTGCCTTCAAAATACGAATACTGGCTGCACGCCGTCAACAAAATTGATATCAAAGGCCAGCGCCAAATCCGGGTCCGAAACAACGATGTAGTATGCGACATAGATTTTCTGACACCGTCCGGCCTGAGCTTCGAACAGACCGACCAGTACGATCCGAATCCCCGCCCTCGTATCACACTGCGTGAATGGCACCTGACGGCGACGACGTCGGAAAAGTCAAAACGAATGGAGTTCGTAACGCTCTACCGCCCGCACAAGGTAAGCAATAATCTCGCCGGAGAAGCCAAATTAAGCCCCATCCCCGGCGGCTACATCCTGAGTGTCACCCAAGACGGCAAAAACCTAACCGCCCTGCTGCCAGCGGACGATACGGCAACACTCGAAGTCGACAACCTAAAAACCACCGGCGCCATCAAGCTCAAACTCGAATCCTCAGGTGGAGAGCCATCTAAAATCCTCGAAGTCCACCAAGGCGATTTGCCTTGATCCCGGTCTTTACATAGTAGCCACATGGGGCATACTTAACGCACTTACCATTTCTAATGTGGCAACTCAGCAACCAAGTGACAGAGAGGTCCAAGTGAAGCTGCTTGTTATCATTTCTAGTACCTGCGCTGATGCTCAGTATTTGCCTATAGATGTTCTTAGTGTGATCTTGAATAGATCGGCCCACACAAGCCATCCCATGTTAGTGGCCACACGTTCTGCAGAGTATCGTTCCGTGTCCAAACCAAGGTCATGCAATAACTTCCAAAGGGGCCTTAGACTCCCATTTCTGCCCTTCTTGTAGTAGTTGAACCACCATGCGGTTTTCCACTTGTCATGAAAGCCACTTGAACCGCCCGAAGCACTTGCCTTCGGTTCTCGCTTAATCATCTTGTTAACAGGTGCGATATCAAGAATTATGAGAAAGAATTCCTTGTTCTTATCGCTGGCATAGTCCAGGCCCACTCTTAGCTTTCGTGCTATTTGGTCATGTAGTTTTTTTGGTGGTTTCGCCAAGCTGAGAGCACTATAGAGTTTGGCTTCAAAGAAGATGATAAATGAAGCTGCTTCGATACTCGCGTCAACCTCGGTCTTTCCATTCGTTGTGGGCCCAACGAATTCCCGTCCAATATCAATCTCGAACTTTCCCAGACGACTGTTCTGTATCTCACTCTCTCCGGCGAAGGCATCCTCAATGATCTTCTGTATTGCCAGTTGTTGATCCTTTGTACTCTGGTTCCTGAGATAGTCAAAACAGGACCAGGTAAGGGCATCTTCGCTGTTCGAATTGGTAGCATGCTTTAATTTATGTTTGTGCCCCTCATATTTACTGTTCAGAAACTGGATGAGATCCCGCAAACGATTCGGCAGGATGACATGATTCCTCTCAAGGCTACTATACTTCATATGTATCTCCTTTTCTGGGGTATTGAAAATAATAATTATACAGTTTGTATAACACGAGAAACACAGACTATCTCTTTCTGTATAAGAAGTTCCCGGCTCTTTTTGTCAGTTCATCCAACTATCCCGGTTGGCTCGCCACATCTGTGTATTCTTCGCTGACAACAAAAATAATAGCATGGCACGAGGAGTAAAGCAACAGGGCCGCAGAAAAACTGTATCTCGCATCTTATCTGTCATACCTGGCAGCGACATGTTGGGCCAGTTACTTAGCTTGCTCTTTTTGCTATGAGTTCGCGTACTTTCGAGACGAGATCGTATGGGATCTCCATGGTCGTTTGGGATGGGGCTTCTTTTGCAGCTTCATCTTCAGCAACAGCTTCTTCGTCTGATTTTGATTCGTAGTGGGCAAGAACTTCCTATATGCACTTCTCATCCCAATTTGGTGGGAATTTGCTCTGGTGCATTTCTTATTTTCTGTCGGCGTCATTAAGAATCCAGCTTGAGCTTCTGAATCTTTTCCTGAAGCCATAGGTTAATCAATGTATGCGGGGATACGCCTCTTTCCCTTGCTGCGCGGCGAATAGTTTTGGATAATCCTTTCTCGATTGCATACAGAGATTCCTCGAATTCCAGATCCACATCTGCTCGAACGGATCTGGTTTTGTCCCAATAATCGGATAAATCATGTTCGTCCCAGAAGTCAGCCATTCCGGTATATGTCGCCGCTTGGGAAATACTGCTCTTGCTGTTGTTACTTTTCCCCCGGCCACGCTCGGGCCCCGTTTTTTCGGTATTACTTTTTCTCATATCGCCTTCTTTCAGCGACGGTCATGTCGCGTGCTGTCAGTATTAAAATACGATGATCTGATTTGTAAATGAAGAACACAATCATATACCTGCCAGCCTCAGTCTGCCCCAAGGCAGCATATACATTCTCGTTGGTACGGTGTCCTTTCTCGATAAAACGGAACATTGTTCGTTTTTGAAGGATTTGACGGATTTCCTCACAGGAAACACCATGCTTAATGCTAATTTTCTCGATAACCGAATCCAGCCAGATGATTCCATTTATTTTTATGGTCATTTATTACGAACCTTAATCTTGCCTTCGTGGCAATCGCCTTTTATTATCAATCAAAATAATAACATAGTTCGTCAAAGAAAGTCAACAAGGTCCGTAAGAAATTGTATCTTGTTTCCCGTGTCTCGTATAGCGTGTACAAGCCTGTGGTGAAATCGACCATCCCCATCCCGATAAACGAAATCAGATTGATGCTGCCGCCTCTACACAATACATTGTGATTTTTATCCTTATCTTAGTGCTTGAAGTTTTGGGCCGGTTGGAGTATTTTTGTGGTGTCTTTTTATGTGTACCCGTGGCCGCCTGTCGTTTGACATTTGTCGGGATGGCGGGTATAAATTATACTTTTGAAAATCCATACTAATAATAAAAGGAGCGAAGCATAATGGCCAAAGATATGGATCAACTATACAACGAACGGACGAAGCGTTATATCACTGCGATGCGGAACGAGAAGCCGGACATGGTGCCGATTCGGCCGTTTGTCGCCGAGTTTACGGCGAAATACGCCGGCTATACGTGCCAGGATGTGGCGCACGATTACAACATGGCTTTCGAGGCGGCGGTTAAGTGCGCCAGGGATTTCGACTGGGACGCCGTCGTCGCGAACATGGTATATGTCTGGACGGGACTTGCTCAGGCGGCGGGGCTTCGATACTACGGCATTCCCGGCATCGGAATCCCGCACACGGTCGGTTTCAACTACATCGAGCCGCCGGAGGAAAAGGCCTTCATGAAGGAGGACGAATACGACGCCCTGATCGACGATCCGACCGGTTTTCTCTATAATACGTGGCTGCCACGCGTCTCGACCGAAGTGAGCAAGATCGGCGAGGCTTCGACCTATCGCAACAACCTTGCGATGGTCAAGAGCGGCATGGCAATGCTGCAATACTTTTACGCCTTTGGTCCGCAGATCGGTCGGCTGAGATCCGAGTGCGGCACGGGTTCGGCCATTGCGGGCATTTTCAAGGCTCCGTTCGATATTATCGCCGACAAGCTGCGGGGCTATCTCGGTCTGGTCAGTGACATGGAGACTCAGCCCAAGAAGGTGCTCAAGGCGTGCGAGGCTCTGATACCGCACCTGGTGCACACGGGTCTGACCACAGCCGATCCGGCCAATCAGGTGCCCATTGGCTACTGGATGCACCGCGGCTGTGTGCCGTTCTTCAATCCGAAACAATTCGCATCCCACTACTGGCCGACGCTCAAGCCCTGTATCGAGGAGTTCTGGAAGAACGGCCACCAGACACTTTTCTACGCCGAGGGCAAGTGGAAATATCACTTCGAGACCTTCCGCGAGCTGCCGGACCGCAGCATCGTTTTCCACTGTGACCAGGATGATATCTTCGAGGTACACGAAGCACTGCATGACAAGTTCGCCATCAGCGGCGGCATCCCGAACATGATGCTCAGCTATAGCAAGCCTGAGCAAGTCCGCGAGTTCTGCCTGCGGGTAATAAAAGAAGTGGCCAAAGATGGTGGCTATATAATGGACGCGGGCGCGATTATTCAGAACGACGCCGATATCGAGAACATGAAGGTAATGACGCAGGTCTGCCGTGAGCACGGCGTATATTCTGCCGGCAGCTACGAGCCGCCGAGCGATACGTCGCCCTGCGATCTGCCTTCGTCGGTGGAATCTCGCAGGAAAGCCAAGGGTATAGCCGGGCGAAAGAGTCCTAAGATCAAACCGGGCGTGTGCTTCCCCTGGGAGCAGCGTGTAAAGGACCTGCCCGAAATCACGGGCGACCCGGCCATGGTTCAGGAAATCTGGGAAGACATTGACGGACTGGGCAATATGTACATCTGGCAGTTACTGCTGTCGTTTTGAGTCATAAGATAAGAATGCAAAAAAGAGTTGGAGGTTGCAATATGAATCGCAGGCAGAAGATCACTCGTCGTACTTTCTTGAAAAACGTCGCCTGCGCCGCCGGTGCAGTGGCGGCATTTCCGCACTTTGTCCCTTCGTCGGCGCTTGGCGGAGCGGGCAGCGTTGCGCCAAGCAGCCGGATTATAATGGGTTGTATCGGCACGGGAAACCAGGGCACTAATGATATGAGAGACCTTCTCCAGGACAAAAGGGTGCAGATTGCCGCCGTATGTGATGTCAACCGTCAAAGTGACGGCTACTGGAACAACCGCATCGGCGGACGGGAGCCGGCCAGGAGAATTGTCACGGAGTATTATGCCAGAAAGAGCGCATCGGGTAACTACAGGGGTTGCAGAGCCTACGAAGACTTTCGGGATTTACTGGCCCGCGACGATATCGACGCCGTCCTGATTGCCCTGCCGGATCACTGGCATTCCATTGCCGTAATCGAAGCGGCAAAGGCCGGCAAGGACATTTACGGCGAAAAGCCGCTGTCGCTGACTATCGGCGAGGGCCGGGCGATGAGTGACGCGGTCCATCGTTACGGGCGCGTCTTTCAGACGGGCAGCCAGCAGCGGTCGGACCATAATTTCCGTCGGGCCTGCGAGCTGGTGCGGAACGGGCGAATCGGCAGGCTCCATACCGTCAAGTGCGGCCTGCCGGGCGGAACGCCGGATATTTCAAAAAAGGGTAATCGAAACAAGCCCGAACGTGTGCCGGATGGTTTCAATTACGATATGTGGCTGGGACCGGCGCCGTACGCCCCCTACTGCCCCGCCCGCTGCCATGTTAATTTCCGCTGGATACTGGATTACTCAGGCGGACAGGTCACCGATTGGGGTGGCCATCATCCCGACATCGCCCAGTGGGGAATGGGAACCGAAAAGACCGGGCCGGTGGAAATTAAAAACGCCAAGGGCGAGTTTGCCCGGGATGGATTGTATAATACGGCTAAGAGTTTTTATTTCGAGTGCATCTATAAGAACGGCGTCAAACTCATCGTTTCGAATAAAGTGCGCGGCGGCGTGACTTTCGAGGGGACCGAAGGCTGGGTATGGGCCGACCGCGGGCGCCACGATGCGAATCCGAAGTCGCTGCTCGAATCCGTCATAAAGCCGGATGAGATTCACTTGTATCGAAGCGATAACCACGCCCGGAATTTCATCGACTGCGTGATTTCCAGAGAGGAACCTGTTGTCCCCATCGAGACGGCCCACCGCTCCATCACGATCAGTCATCTTGGCAACATCGCCATGCGGCTTCAAAGAGATTTGAAGTGGAACCCGGACACCGAGCGGTTCGTTAACGATGACGGGGCCGACAGGATGCTGTTACGAACAATGAGAAGCCCGTGGAGGGTGTGACATTGACTATTGATTATGATTTATGAATTGGTGATTACATCATGAAGCAGGGATATATTAATCGACGGAATTTTTTGAAAAAAGCGACCGGGGCTTCTGTAGCCGCTATAGGATTTCCTTGTCTGGTTAGTTCTTCGGCGATGGGTAATGCCGGTTCGGTCGCTCCGAGCGGACGGATTACACTTGGTTTCATCGGCACCGGCGGCCACGGCAGAGGCGTCAACCTGAAAAACTTTTTGGGCAATGCGGATGCTCATGCCCTGGCCGTTTGCGATGTCGATCCGGTCAACCGCAACATCGCCCGTGACATGGTAAATAAGAAATACGGCAACACCGACTGCGCGACGTACAGCGATTTCAGGGATGTTCTGGCAAGGAGCGATATAGATGCGGTGATGATTTCGACGCCGGACCATTGGCACGTTCCGATTTCAATCGCCGCGGCCAAAGCGGGCAAGGACGTCGAGTGCGAAAAACCGACGCTGACGATTGAAGAGGGCCGGGTGTTATGCGAGACGATGCAGCGTTACGGCCGGGTCTTCCAGTGGTCCACCGAGGACAGGTCGGTGGATGTGTATCACCGAATGTGCGAGCTGGTCCGCAACGGACGGATCGGAAAGGTCCATACGATTCGCGTCGAGCTGCCGAGCGGGCCAAACACGCCCGGCAATCCTGAGCCGATGCCGGTGCCGAAAGGATTCGATTACGATATGTGGCTGGGGCCGGCACCGTGGGCACCATATACCAAGGACCGTATACATTGGAACTTTCGCTGGATTCAGGATTATTCGGGCGGGCAGTTGACCGATTGGGGTGCTCATTTGCTCGACGGCGCCCAGTGGGGTAACGACAGCGAGCATACCGGGCCGGTCGAGGTCGAGGGCAAAGGCAAGTTCTGGCCGGATGGACTTTACAACACCGCTATCGAATATCACATCGAGTATAAATACGCTGACGACGTTAGATTGATCGTGACATCGGGAACGCCGAGCCTGCGTTTCGAAGGCTCCGAGGGCTGGATCGGCAACCGGGGCTGGCGCGGCAAACTTCAAGCCGAGCCGAAGTCTATTCTGGATTCGGTGATCGGCCCGAATGAAACACATCTTTATACGTGCAAGGCGGGCGAGCAGCGGAATTTCCTCGATTGCGTCAAGTCGCGTAAAGATTGCTATTTCCCGCCGGAGATAGGACAGCGATGCTTTACTATCGCACACATTGGGAATATCTCAATGCTTCTGGGACGAAAATTACGATGGAACCCGGAAACAGAACGATTCATAAATGACCAACAGGCCAACCGGATGCTTTCACGAGCGATGCGCAGCCCGTGGCGATTGTGAAATAATTATTGATTATTGATTATTGATAAATGATTATTGAAAAAGGATCAATCATGAAGGCTCGAAGTAAAACAAATAATATGTTTTTGCTGTCCTTTGGAATTGTCTTATTGATATCAGCCACAATCAGCTCTGCACAAATGATTAGATTGACGAGTGATGATTTTTCTGCATGGCGGAGTGATACGGGACAGTGGCAAATTGTGGGCGATGTATTCACAGATCCGGCGAATGAAAAATCGCTTAAAAGTCAACCCGGAACGGGAGCGATGTTGAACGGGCCGACGGGCCGGACGTCTCATCTTTTCAGCAGGGCCGAATTCGGCGATATCAAAGCGCACATCGAGTTTATGGTTTCGAAAGGCTCGAATTCCGGCATATATTTTATGGGCAGGTACGAGATTCAGGTCTTCGACAGCTATGGCACGGGCAGAGGTGCATATCCGGGAATCGAGTGCGGCGGCATTTACGAGCGGTGGGATGAGAGCAAGGATCCAAAAGGATTCGAAGGTCGTTCGCCACGAGTAAACGCATCCCGGCCGCCGGGACAGTGGCAGACGTTCGATGTTATCTTCCGCGCTCCTCGCTTCGACAAGGAAGGGCAAAAAGTTGCGAATGCTCGTTTTAATGTCGTGCTTCATAATGATATAGTCGTTCACGAGCAAGTGGAACTGACCGGGCCGACGCGGGCTGGCGCATATAACGATGAAAAACCGGTCGGGCCGCTAATGCTCCAGGGCGATCATGGGCCGGTAGCGTATCGCAATATAATGATAGAGCCTCTCGATCCGAATCCTTTCTTCGCGATGGATACGGCAACGAAAGATGTCACGCACCAGACTGCAAAAGAGCAGGTCGAAATGGTCAGGGAATTAGGCTATGCCGGCATCGGATGTACCGCGGGCAAAGGGCTGGCGGAAATGGCCAAAGAGCTGGACAAGAACGGATTGAGGCTTTTCACTGTTTATCTCGGCATAAATATCGACCAGGACCAGCCGAAATACGGCCCGGAATTGAAAGAGACGATCGAAGTGCTGAAGGGGCGCAATGCAATGCTGTGGCTGTTCGTTCGAAGCAAAAAACTCAAACCTTCGGATCCTGCCGGTGATCCACGGGCGGTGACAATCCTCCGGGAGGTAGCGGACATGGCCGCCGAAACCAACGTCAGGGTGGCGCTCTATCCTCATACCGGATTCTGGGTAGAACGAGTTGAAGATGCGGTGCGTGTTGCCAAGCAAGTGAATCGAAAAAACGTCGGCGTGACTTTCAACCTGTGCCACTGGCTCAAGGTCGATGACGAAAAGAACGCCGAGTCGCTGATAAAGTTGGCGATGCCGCATTTGTTCGTGGTCACAATAAACGGCGCCGACAGCGGCGGCAAAGACTGGAAAACCCTGATTCAAACGCTGGACCGCGGCACGTTCGATATGAAAGGATTCTTAAAAACACTGGCAGACTCAGGCTACACCGGCCCGATAGGATTCCAGGGCTACGGCATAGGCGGCGACGCCCGCGACAACCTGAAGCGCACAATGGATGCCTGGCACGAGTTAAACGATGCCCTGAGATAATCTCAGGCAGAACGGCGAGAATTAGCAAAAAACAGACGGGCCAATGAAATCTTCCTTTGGAGGATCGATCCGTGAAAGCGACAGATATAATCTCAATCATCTTTTCGATAATATTGTTCTTTTCAAATAGTGCTCCGGCAACTTCTTCAAACACTAATTCAAAGCCTGCTCACGATGTTGCAATAACTAAGATAACTGTGCCTTCAAGTTGTGATGAAGGTGATATTGTTCCAATAACAGTCAGCGTTGCGAACAAGGGCAGCTACAGGGAAACATTTCGTGTGACGTTGACTGATACAAGCAGTGGCAATGAAATAACCGGCAAGGAAGTGACCTTGACCAAAGGATGGAAAGATGGATCGGAGGATGTTGCTGATCTGATCTTTGATGCAGAGACCAATGAAACGAATGAATTAAGCAACTCCATGGATTCTAGTGGTGACGTGAACGGTGACGGTTACGATGACCTGCTTGTAAATGCTGGTTACTGGCATGGTGGTCGAGGTAGGGTCTATCTCTATTTTGGAGGTCGCGACATGAACAACATCTCCGATAAGGTTTTTAGCGGAGAAGATGTGGGCGATTACTTTGGTGACATGGCAGGCACTCTTGGCGATATTAACGGCGATGGCTTTTACGATGTTATCGTAGGGGCGAGAGGCTATAATAGTAGTGGGGATGGTTGGGGTGATGGAAGAGTCTACATCTATTACGGTGCTCCGAATATGGATAACGTTGTGGATGTGATTCTGGAAGGAGAAGCAGGGCAAAGAGGTTGTTTTGGCAGTGATGTAAAGGCGGGTGATGTTGATAATGATGGTTGCGATGATCTCCTTGTAGGTGCTTGTGTCATAAATTCCTGGAGGGGAAAATCCTATTTATTTTGGGGAGGAAAACCATTCGATAGAGCTGCTGATGTAATCTTTGAAGGTGAAAATGAGAATGATTGGTTTGGGCGTCAAGCACGCGTTGGCGGCGATGTAAATGGTGATGGCTACAATGACATAATAATTGGAGCGAAACATTGGGATATTAGTGGTGGAGATGACAAGTTTGGCCGTGCCTATCTTTATTATGGAAATACCCAGGAAAACATGAATGGCACAGTAGACAAAATCTTCAGTGGTGAAACAGAAAAAGACCAGTTCAGTACGGCTCTTGATTTATTTGATATAGACAATGATGATTTCGCCGAAGTTATAATCGGTGCACGTTTCGCAGCAGACTATCACGGTCGTGTGTACATCTACTGGGGTGCAAATGACTTCGATGAAAGCAGTCCTGATCGGATCTTGGAAGTGGAAGCGGGGGGTAATATGGGGTGTGGCGATATTGCGTGTGGCTATTTCAACCATGATGGTTTTGGGGATATCGTTGCCGGCGCTTATAACTATCCCAACGATATGAAAAAGAGGGGCCGTGCATACGTCTTCAACGGAAACACAAGAGCATCCATGGATCAACTAGCTGACCATCTATTTGAAGGAGAATTTGGCCAGGCAGGGCGCTTTGGGTCTTCAGCTTCGTCTGGTGATTTCAATGATGATAACTATGATGATGTTGTCGTAGGAGCATGGGGATACAATAATCGTCAAGGCAGGGCATATCTGTACTATGGCCCTTTCTCAAATACAACCGACATAACTTTCAACTGGAACACCACCGGTGCCTCACCGGGCAAGCACATTCTGAAGGCGAGCATAGCCCCTGTTGCTGGAGAAGAAGATGTGGCGGATAATGTTTTGACTGCAACAGTCAATATCAAAATCCCATAATACCTGTTTTATACCTTCGTCGGGCAAATAATGTCGTGCATTCTGCAATATCTTTGGTAATATACTCAAAGTGAACGTCTTTAGGTTGGACTCTCACGTATGTATAGCCTGTTATTGTTGTGAAGCTTGTGCCCGCGAAAGTGGGTAACAGGAATTTAAGAGCGTGGGAATAGCCTGGATTCCCGCTTGCGCGGGAATGACACAGAGAGACAGTCAGTTTGAATAATATTGGAATGTCTGAAAGATTCTAAGATTACTTTGTTCGTAAGGAATTGAAATAAACAGGTGATCGATGGAAACGCTTAAGTTATTGCGTGATTATTTTCCGATGGCGGTCTTTACCGGTAAATGCCTTGTCTTTATCAGTGAGGACTGGCGGGCGGAGTTGACCGAGCATAAAGACAGCGATTTTACGAAGTCCGAGGGATCGCCTTCTATTATACGCGTGAGAATCTTCAAAAGGACGCTGGATGGTGATTTGATCCCGGGGCATTACGAAGATTTCCAGCTTGCCTCGTTGGGCGAGCTTGCCGAGCAGATTGAAAAGTACGTTCAACTGGCGATAGGCACGAACCTGCGGGAGAAAATTGATTAAACAACAAATGGAATTTTGCTTGTTTTATTGACCCCCAGGGTAAACTTGGGGGCTAAGCATGGGTATGGGTAACCTGGCGATCCAAGAACATAATGAGGATTTGGTTTTTACGGCGAAGATTGTACCGGGCAGCAGCGGCCAGACGCGGATTTGCGGGCTGCTTGACGATATGCTGAAGGTCAAGGTCTCAGCGGCGCCGGAAAAAGGCAAGGCCAATCAATGCCTGATCAAGTTCTTAGCCGAACAACTCGGCGTGAAAAAGAACGCCGTGAGTATCATTTCCGG
>DQCG01000321.1 GCA_003533825.1 Phycisphaerales bacterium | reverse complement strand
GGCACCGCCAGTTTGAGCGGGGTCTGGCCGCCGAACTGCACGATGACGCCGTCCGGATTTTCCTTCTCGACGATGGACATGACGTCTTCGAAGGTGAGCGGCTCGAAGTACAGCCGGTCCGAGGTGTCGTAGTCGGTGCTTATGGTCTCCGGGTTGCAGTTGACCATAATCGATTCGATGCCGATTTCTCTGAGTGCGAAGGCGGCGTGGACGCAGCAGTAGTCGAACTCGATTCCCTGGCCGATGCGGTTGGGCCCGCCGCCGAGAATCATGACCTTTTTTCGGCGCGTCGGATTGGCCTCGCACTCGGCCTCGAACGTTGAATAGAGATAAGGGGTTGTCGCTTCGAATTCGGCGCCGCAGGTATCGACGGTTTTATAGACCGCATTGAGATGGAGGGCCTGCCGGCGTTTCCGCACTTCCAGCTCTTTGACATCGAGCAGCCAGGCCAGGTACTTGTCACTAAAACCGTACTCTTTGGCTTTTTTCAGCAGGGCGGGCCCGAGGCTCATGACGCCGGGGTGGTTTCGCGAAGTTTGAGATTGCTTGATCTTCTGTTCGAGGTCGATGATGTCCTTGATGTTATTGAGGAACCAGCGGTCGATTTTTGTCAGGACGAAGATTTCCTCGACGGTAATTTTCCGCCGGAGTGCTTCGGCGACGTACCAAAATTTATCCCAGCAGCTTGTTCGCAGTTTTCTCTTTAGATCAGGCGTCGAAAGATTCTTGTTGATGTGCCGGCTGTCGAGCGAGTAGCGGTCGATTTCCAGCGAGCGAATCGCCTTTTGCAGCGATTCCTTGAACGTCCGGCCGATGGCCATCGCCTCGCCGACCGATTTCATCTGCACCGTCAACTCCGGGTTGGTCTTTGGGAACTTCTCGAACGTAAACCGAGGCCACTTGACCGTACAATAGTCGAGGGTAGGCTCGAAGCAGGCGGGGGTTTTTTTCGTAATGTCGTTGGGGATTTCGTCGAGGGTGTACCCCACAGCCAGCAGCGATGCGATTTTGGCGATAGGAAATCCTGTGGCCTTGGACGCCAGCGCCGAGCTCCGCGAGACCCTCGGGTTCATCTCGATAACGTAAAGCTTGCCATTATCGGGGTTCACCGCGAACTGGATATTCGAGCCGCCGGTCTCCACGCCTATCGCCCGGATAATTTTCAGCGAAGCGTCCCGCATTATCTGGTATTCCTTATCGGTAAGCGTCTGAGCCGGAGCCACCGTGATACTATCGCCGGTATGAATCCCCATCGGGTCGAGGTTCTCGATGCTGCATACAATAACGACATTATCCTTTTTGTCCCGCATGACCTCGAGCTCGTATTCCTTCCACCCGGCGACGGATTCCTCTACGAGCACCTGGCTTTTCGGGCTAAGGCTCAGGCCCCAGTGGATATATTCGGCGTATTCCTCGGCGTTATAAGCGACGTTTCCACCGGTCCCGCCGAGTGTATAGCTCGGCCGGATAATCGCCGGGTATCCCACAAGGTCGATAATTTTCTTCGCCTGGTCCCAGGTATGTGCGTACCCGCTCTTCGGTACTTCGAGCCCGCATTTGGCGATTATCTTCTTGAACCGGTCCCTCTCCTCAGCCTTCTTGATAGACGCTAAGTTCGCGCCAAGCATCCGGACCTTATACTTCTTCAAAACGCCGCTCTCGGCCAGCGCCACGGCGGTATTAAGCCCGGTCTGTCCACCCAGCGTCGGCAGCAGGCTGTCCGGCCGTTCCTTGGCGATAATCTTGGCAACGATCTGAGGTGTGATCGGCTCGATATACGTCCTGTCGGCCAGCTCCGGGTCGGTCATAATCGTGGCCGGATTGCTGTTTATGAGGATGACCTTGAAACCCTCGTTCCGAAGGGCCTTGCACGCCTGGGCGCCGGAATAGTCGAATTCGCATGCCTGGCCGATGACTATCGGCCCGGATCCTATTATCAGTATCTTATGTATGTCCTTGCGCTTCGGCATTACTTTGGGATTGACTAATGACGAATGACTATTGACTATTTACGCCCTCGGCGCTGGCTGAAGTTGCTAACATGCCGTTCATTAGTCAATATTCAATAGTCAATAGTCAATTTTGTCCAGTTATCCTGTCCGAATATGTACCTGACTCATCTGCCTGTGGCATAGCTACACTTCCCTGCACCGAATCCCTATTTATCGACCGGTAGCATACTGGAATCCTGCACACTATACCGTCTAAACCCGAAACCTGCAAGAGGATTTTATGAACCACAGATTTCGCAGATATTTACCGCTGAGAGCGCCGGGATCGCAGAGAAATAATCATTTATCAATCATCAATAATCAATTCTTCTGGCCACGAAGGCGCAAAGACACGAAGAAAAACAATAATCATTTCTTTAACCGCGGATTTCGCGGATTACGCGGATAAAAACTATATTATGAAAAAGATAAAAACAGTATAAATCTGTACTACAATCTTTCATCTCCTTGTTTTTTGTGCGTGTTTTTGATTGTGGCTTGTTGTAAAATCAATATATACAAGAGGTTATGAGGCTTTTTTGCAAAAGGAACTTTCGGCCTTTTGTTTTTCGCCGTAGTCCGCTTTTCGCCGCCTTCACCAAAAGCTGAGGCGGTGAAAAGAAAGGCGGAGGCGAAAAACATTCGCCGGATCTGCAAGAGCCGGCCTTCAATCTTTTGGTTGCGGCTG
>DQCG01000539.1 GCA_003533825.1 Phycisphaerales bacterium | reverse complement strand
GTTCGATTCCCTTCGTCTCCATTCGTCTCAAATGACATATATATCGAACAAGCCGATATCTCTGAGTTTTAATCGGGGGACACTGTTACTCGCCGGTGTTGGGCGTGAGAAATTGCCTGAGATTTTTTGCCCATCTGTATGGGCCTGGGATAGTCGTGTCGGAGCCCTGCGGTGCGACGCAATTCACTACGCTGCGATTAGCGCGGCTTTAGCCGGGCAGTTTGGGCCATCCTTATCCGACGAGGTGCCGAAGCCATGCCGTGTTCATTTGCCTAAAGTGAAACTACCGAGGCTGAGACCAAGTCAGATTGAAGCTCTTGAAGCATGGTCCAAAGCTGATTGTCGCGGACAGATAATTATGCCGACGGGAACAGGTAAAACAGAGGTGGCCCTTGCTGCGATGGCCCGGAAGAAAATTGCGTCATTGGTCGTCGCGCCCGTTCGCGATTTGATGTACCAGTGGCACCGGCGGATTCTGGCAGCCTTTGATTATGACGCCGGAATTGTCGGTGACGGCCTGTCCAACATCAAACCTATCACAGTGACAACGTATGACAGTGCGTATATTCACATGGCTAAAATGGGCGCCGGTTTCGGGCTGTTGATCTTCGATGAGGAGCACCATTTACCCGGGAAATGCCGTCGTGAAGCTGCTATCCTGAGCACTGCTCCGATGCGCCTTGGATTGACGGCTACCGCCGAGCGGTCGGATGGTCTGCACAAAGACCTCGACTGGCTTATTGGTCCCGTAGCTTACCACATGCCATTCAAAGAGGCCGAAGGTTCAACGTTGGCGCATTTCGAAGTCGTGCGCATTCCGGTGACATTGAACCAGCGCGAGCAGGCTACGTATGACCGGTGCAGCCGGACGATCCGGCATTTTATCTTGTCCAGGCGAAAAGAACAACCGAACTACACATGGCGGATTTTATGTAAGGAATCAGGTAGCGACCCTCAGGCGCGTCATGCACAGAAAGCTTACTATCTGAAAAATTCTATAGAGTCTCGTGCTGCCGAAAAGCTGCGAGTGCTGGAAGATATATTCCGGCTGCACAAGGGTCAGCAAATTCTTGTTTTTACAGGATCAAATGCGATGGCAATAGAGGTTTCCAGGCGATTTCTGGTGCCGACGATTCTCTCGCATACACGAAAGCGTGAGCGTCTGGCTGTTTTAGAGAATTTTGCTAACGGAGCATTTCCCGTCCTCGTTGCTAACCGGGTCCTTGATGAAGGCGTAGATGTGCCGGAAGCTAAAGTCGCGGTTGTGATTGGAGGACAAGGCTCAACACGTCAGGCCAAGCAGCGGCTGGGCAGAGTTCTCAGGAGAACCGGCAGTGCCAGGGCGACTCTGTACGAAGTCGTCTGTGAAAATACGAAGGAAGTTCAACGCTCCCGAGAGAGGCGAAGAAGCGATGCTTACGAGCGACCAGTCCATCGTCGAGTTTAAGGCGGGTCGGGCGATTGTCGATCGGCTGACTCAAAGTACACACAGGCATTATTTGGAGTATGCCGAGAGCATGCTTGCGATATATCGCAACGGCAAAGGCCGGCAGCGACGCCAATTGCATCGAGAGATAGAATTGTTGTTCGCTGATGAGCCTGACTGTCCCGTTCGGCGAATTCAGGCATTCTGCAAGCTGCTGGACGACAGAAGCATTTTCCGGACCGACCCGGACGGCAAGGCAGCGAAGTTACGACTGGACGTGTTTTCCAGGGTTACGCGCTTCCATCCGCTTGTCGAAAAACCGGATCGGCTTTTCGAGCACGATGAAACAAAGATAAAAGCACAGCTTGCGGATGATCTGGGATTGCCGTGGAGTGAGATCGAACAAGGTCTATACGCGGACGTTATGACGTATCAGGCACTGGAACAGTTTGAGGGGTATCCGAATGCATCGGCTCTGCTGTCGCGCTACAATGTTGCTCAGCTTCAGGCCTGCTTATATCGGGCTGAAAGCATGACTGTTGTGGCGAAAGATGACCTTAAAACGATCCTTCGTTATGCCAAGTTGGCAAAGCTATTGCACGACATAGTCCGTTTAGGCCCTTCGAAGTACCGTATCACGTTTTCAGGTCCGGCCTCAGTATTGCGTCAGACCCGGCGATACGGCGTTAATTTCGCGAAATTCCTGCCCGCCCTGCTCGCCTGCAAAGGCTGGCAGATGACGGCATTGTTGAAGACTCCATGGAATACGTCAGCCAGGTTGAATCTCTCGGACAGCGACGGCTTTACCAGCCATTTGCCGCCGCCGGATGAATTCGATTCCAGCCTGGAAGAATCGCTTGCCAGGAAATTCGGGCCGGAGCGTGACGGCTGGCAGTTGATACGCGAAGGCGAGATACTACATAATCACCAGAAAACTTTCGTTCCGGATTTTACTTTTCGGCACAAAGATGGCACGCAAATCCTTCTTGAAATTGTCGGTTTTTGGACACCGGAGTATCTGGCACATCGCCGGGAAACCTTAAAACAATTTCGACATCTCGCGATTGTAATTGCAGTGCCGGAGAAGTCTCTGCGAGAGGGTGCACATATTGGCAAAAATGTGCTTGTTTACAAAACGACCCTGAAACTCGCATCTCTGATGGAAGCCCTGGAAAGAATCCGAACTGAAAAAAGTTCGCGGTGATCTGACGTTCAGTTGTTAAACGCGTTCGATTTTCGTATCATATTCCTTTAATCAGAGGATATTCTTATGATGGAAAATATTCAAAAAGCATTGGTCAGGTACTGGGGATATAATGATTTTTTACCCTTGCAGAAAAAAGCGATGGAGTGTGTCGGTCGCGGCACTGATTCGATTGTCGTTCTGCCGACCGGTGGCGGAAAATCGCTTTGCTATCAGGCTCCGGCGGTCGTTCTGCCAGGCCTGACCGTTGTGGTCTCGCCGCTTATTTCCCTGATGAAGGACCAGGTCGATGCCCTGATCGAATGCGGTGTTTCCGCGGCGAGGATCGACAGCTCTCTTGCAGCTCACGAGCAGCAGAGAGTTTTTGAAGCACTAAGTAACAAGCAACTTAAGCTTCTTTATCTTTCGCCGGAACGCCTTGTCTCGGACGGCTTTGTCGATGTACTCAAAAAGACCGGGCTTTCTTTTATCGCCATCGACGAAGCCCATTGCGTCAGCATGTGGGGGCATGACTTTCGGCCGGAGTATCGCCAACTGGGGATTTTGAAGCGTATTTTTCCCAATGTCACCATCGGCGCTTATACCGCCACGGCTACCGGGCACGTGCGCGACGATATCGCCGGGCAACTGCATCTCGATAATCCCGAAATGCTTGTCGGCTCGTTCGACAGGCCGAATCTCGTATATAAAGTCCGGCGGCGAACCAACAGGGCCAAACAGGTCCGTTCCGTGCTCGACAGGCATAAAGGAGAGTCCGGCATCGTTTACTGTATTCGCCGCAGAGACGTCGACGACTTATCCTCATTGCTCAGGACTAAGGGCTACAATGTCCTGCCCTATCATGCCGGAATGGTGGACGAGGACCGCAAGAAAAACCAGGATGCGTTCATCAACGAGAAAGTCGATACCATCGTTGCTACGGTTGCGTTCGGAATGGGCATCGACAAATCGAACGTTCGTTATGTCATCCACACGGGCATGCCAAAGTCACTCGAACACTACCAGCAGGAAACCGGCAGGGCGGGTCGTGACGGGCTGGAGGCCGAATGCTGCCTTTTCTACTCGGGCGGTGACTACGGAATCTGGAAAAGCCTGCTCAGAGATATGGACCCGGAAGCTCATAAAATCGCCATGATCAAACTCAACAAAATATATAATTTCTGCACAGGCGGCCTCTGCAGGCATAAGGCAATTCTAAGCTATTTCGGCCAGGCTCTTGAGAAGGAAAACTGTGCCGCATGCGATATGTGCCTCGGCGAGTTGGACCTTATAGACGATGCACTTGAAACCGCACAGAAAATCCTCTCGTGTATCATTCGCCTTGGGCAGTGCTTCGGCGGTGGTTACACGGCCGCTGTGCTGACCGGATCCAGCGACAAGCGTATACTGGAAAATCGCCATGATGCTCTAAGCACATACGGCCTTTTGAGCGACTATTCACAGCACACAGTGCACGACTGGATCGAACAACTCGAAGGACAAGCCTGTATCGAGAAGGTCGGGGAATTCAACGTGCTGAATGTCACTAAGAAGGGATGGCGGGTTCTCAAAGGAAACGAAACGCCCCGGCTGCTAAAGCCCGCCGAGAAACCCGCTAAGGTCTCGAAAGTCGTCGCAGATTCGTGGGAGGGTGTCGACAAAGGGCTCTTTGAAGCTTTGCGAAAGCTGCGAACGGGCATCGCACGAAAAAAAGGCGTCCCGGCGTATGTCGTCTTTGGCGACGCCACACTGAGAGACATGGCCAGGCGAAGGCCTTCT
>DQCG01000038.1 GCA_003533825.1 Phycisphaerales bacterium | reverse complement strand
ACCGCCTCCGTATCCTCCACCGGATAAGTTGGCTATTTCGGCTACGATCGGGACAATTCCACCCTCAAGATCAAGTTTTGCCTGGTACTCGATAGTCATATGATGCGCCATCCAGTTATTGACTATCAACTGATCATCAATCCACAGGCGTATTCCTTCCTGGACATTCACATAGAACGTATAGGTCTCGGCGTATGGAACGTTTAACATGCCGGTCCATCTGGCCGAAAATACAGGAGCCTTGACTCCCGGACCCGGCGAATCGTCTTGCCAGTTAAAGTTGATGTCGGGATCAATTCGACTCAGAGCGGGCGTACCGGCCAAAGTCAGGTTATTGAAATATTCTGCTTTAATACCTCCAAGGCTGGCATCACCGGTAGTGAAGCTCCAGACCTCGCCCTTGATTGTATCACGTGCGTCGAACTCATCGACCCGCCAGTAGTAGGTCGTCCCTAATTCAAGGGCATCAAGCGCATAGCTTGCATTCATCTGGGCCGTACCGCCGGTGGCATTATTTACATCGTCGAAATTGTCGCCGAAATACACCGTGTGCATTTTAGCACCCCAGCCTGACGTCCAGCTAAGGTCCATATCCGGATCCACGAGTCTGGCATTGTCGGGAGGTATCGGCTTCCAGGCAGTCTTGGGAGGAACCGTAAAGCTCCAGACAGCGCCTTGCCACGGGCTGTCCGGATTCGCCTCATCGACCTCATCTACTCGCCAGTAATAAGTAGTGCCTTCGGAAAGACCATCCGGATAAGGGAATCCCGGAAAACCGACAATAAGATAAGCAGCGTCCAGGCTTCCCTGGAATGCCTCCTGGGCCCTGTTTTCCACGTCGGCTAAATTATCGCTGAAATAAACATCGTGTTTGACAGCGGCGTATCCGGCCGTCCAGCCAAGAGTCGCCCAGACATCCTCATAGATGGAACGGTCAGCCGGTGACGGAGCCGAAGCCTTCAGATCGCCGCCAAGTACCTTTATATCGTTTGCCGACAGTGCCCGGTCATAGATACGCACGTCGTCCATCATACCGTTGAACTCATCGCCGGCCGGGGCCTGTGACCATTTGTTCCCGATAAAAAGAGGACCGTCGGAAACATCCAGTTTTCCGCTGGCTTCCGTTTCGGCAACCACAACTCCATCGATGTACACCTTTAGCGATGAGCCGTCGTATGTAGCTGCAAGATGGCTCCACTCGCCTGCTGGTGGAATGATGCCCGTGGCTTCAAAACGCGGGATCGGTGGGAAGTGAACTCTGGTGTTGTTACCACCTTCTTTAAGGAGACGATACTGGTTGTCAGAACCCTCCGTACTTTTTTGCAGGATTCTGTTATTGCCCGTCCAGCTCGGGTTTATCCAGGCTGCAATTGTAATGCCGTTGGTTGGATTTAAAGAGGGGGCATCCGGAACAAGCACATAATTATATGGGCCGGTAAATGCCATAGCCCCGCCGATTTTCCCATCTGTCGTCCACTCCACGGGTCCATGAAGGGTTCCATCGTTGCCATTGCCGGAAGAATCGGCGGCTACAGCGCCGGAGCCCTCGTCAAACTTCCACCAGCCGACGAGACCCTCGGTAAGATCTTGAGCGCTGCTTAATCCAGCCAGAATCAGCACAAGAACAATGGAAGTTAAAAAGATAAATTTCCTGCACATAATAATCCTCCTTCAAATAAGGATGTTAAGATAATTGACCGATAAGAAATTTTACCCTCGCTACATTTTTTCAGATTTGCCGTTACCTCCTTCCTTCAGGAACCAATCATATAATTAATGAAAGTAAAATTCTTATCTCCGAAGCATACAACTTCGGTCGTCTTACCCGTTCCTTGTTTTGCGGAATGCCCTTAACAATTCAGGACATCCCACTAATCGGGAAGCAGAAACTACTTAGATTCGTGCCGAAAAGGGACACGCTTCACCAACCTTAAATTTACCAAATTACCCAGCTCCCCGTCAAGAAAAATCTCAGGAATTTCTTCTAAGAACGTCAAAACAGCGTTTTCCTCGCCGGACGAATGAATTTCCGGCCGAAGATTGGAAAAGAAGGCTTAACAATGCCCGTATTGGTAAGCTATTGCCATTGGATCGGCTCCGGCAGCCGCAAAGCTCCTTGGATTTATCGGTGAAACCTTCGATATGCCTAAAATCTCGAAAAGAATTTCCTGCACAAAAAACTCTCAAAAATACGTAGTCACCACAATAGACAACTGTGCCGGATATGCTTTATAATAGCTTAATCGAGGTTTTTGAAAACGTTTTTAAAAGGGCCCTGCTTTCACGCGCTCATGCCTACAATCATGGGAGCACGCTTCACCAAGCAAAAACAGGGCCCTTTTTGTATCCTTGTCTTATGCAATCTACTCAAGACACAAAGATATTCTATATTACAAAAAAAAGGATGCTAATACGATTACACACTTCACCGTTCTTAATATATCAAATTGTCCGGCTTTTAGTCAAGTGAAAAATCCGGATTATTTGCACCGTTATTACCCCCGTTCGCAGGGGATGGGCAGATAATCATCCTGAGATTTTTCTTGACGGCAAGCTGGGTAATTTGGTATAAGCAAAGATTGGTGAAACAGGTAGCTTTAGAGCTATCTGTCTTGGGATTTTTTGCTTCCCGATGAGTGGATTATCCTGGATTGTTGAGGGCAATTCGCACAATAAGGGATGGAAAAGACTACCGAAGTCATACACTTAGGAGATAGGATTCTTATCTTATCGATTATATATGGCTGGTTCCTGAAGGAAGGAGGTAACGGCAAATCTAAGAAAAATATCCCTGAACCGCTGCTGGTGCAGGGTGTTCTGAGCAGACATTTTGCGTGATATGGGTAGTAATCATTATCAACCATTTAATATTAACTTTTTTACAGGAGGATTATCATGTACAGGAAATTAATTTTCTTATTAGCTTTTATTGTTTTGTTGGGCACATCGGCCAACATCCGGGCCGAGCTTGTGGCTCAGTACAAGCTCGACGAGGGGGGCGGCACAATCGCGTTGGACGCATCGGGCAACGGCAACGATGGAACTCTGGAAGACAATCCGACAGTTGTCGATGGACAATTTGTACAGGCGCTCGAATTTGATGGCAACCGCGTCGCAATCGGCGCCTCTGATTCGTTAACCGCCGACTTTTTTCAGGGTTCATTTACACTGTCCGCCTGGATTAACCCGAAGCGAACCGGCAACACGTGGCAGCAGGTCTTTCGGGCGGTTACGGCTAGCGCCACAAATGACACGCTGTTTCTTAACAACGATGGGAGACTTTCATGGCGTGGTACCGTTAACGCAGCTTGGGCGGGAGGTATGTGTGAGACAGCCGCAGATGTTGTTCCTGCCAGCCAATGGACACACGTCGCAGTAACAGGGGATGGAACGAACTTTCGTATCTACGTCAACGGAGCCCTCTCACAGGAATCAGCCTTCCAGACAACAGATGGTGAGAACACAACCTATTACATTGGAGGTGATCCTGGAGCTGGCGGTGAGTCCTATTCGGGCATAGTCGACGACTTGCGCATCTACAATCACGTGCTGAGCGAGGCCGACATCGCCGCAAGCATGGAAAATCAGGGCGGCGCCATCGTCAAGTCCTACGGGCCTGATCCTAAGGACGGCACCATTTATGCCGATACGTGGGTGAGCCTTTCATGGAAGGCGGGAGATCTTGCGGTTTCTCATGATGTGTACTTCGGTGAGAGTTTTGACGATGTGAACGACGGCACCGGCGATTCCTTCCGCGTCAACCAGGTCGCGACGTACTTCGTCGTGGGTTTCCCCGGTTTCCCCTATCCGGATGGCCTGGTTCCTGGCACGACCTACTACTGGCGAATCGATGATGTCAATGACGCCGAACCGAACAGCCCGTGGAAAGGCGATATCTGGAGCTTTTGGATTCCGCCCAAAAAGGCCTACGAACCGGTCCCCGCTGACGGCAGTATAAATATTGCCGCCGATGCAGTCAACTTAAGCTGGACGGCAGGTTTCGGCGCGAAATTGCATACCGTTTACTTCGGCGACGACTTCGATACCGTAGCAGGCGCCACCGGCGGCCAGCAGCTTAGCCTTCCAAACTACACTACAGATCCACTTGAAGTGGATAAGACTTACTACTGGCGTATCGACCAGTTCGATGGAGCTGCTATTCATACCGGCGATGTCTGGAGCTTCACTACCCGGCCGGAAATTACCATTAGCGACCCCAATCTTCTCGGCTGGTGGAAGCTCGACGAGGGCATGGGCGACATCGTGCTCGACTGGTCCGGCCACGATAACCACGGAACACTGACGAACGGCCCGGTATGGGTGGAAGGCAATGACGGCGGCGCGCTGCAGTTCGACGGCAGTAACGATTACGTTAATCTCGGAACTCCGCCGGAATTGTATATACCCAATAATTATACCTACTCCGCCTGGTTCAGGGTCGGCGAGAACATAAACGGCGACAGCGATGCCCAGTATCTGCTCTGTATCGGTTCGAGAAGCGACCTTGTTTTCGGAGTCGAAGATAATGTCGGTATAGACGGTGACCTTGCACTGCACTATTACGATACCGCTCCCGGCTTCAACTCGTTGAACGTGGGCAAAACCGTCTGGTCTGCGGGTGACTGGCACATGGTTGCCGGTACCAAAGACTCGACCGGACATAAAATATATCTGGACGGCGAATTGAAGAACTCAGACACGAATACGAGAGACGACAATTACAACACGACCAGGATGATTTCGATAGGCGCGATGGGCTGGAACAACGATGAATATTACAACGGTGCCATCGACGACGTTCGTATTTACAACAGGGCGCTGACGGAGGATGAAATTAAGCAGATTATGCGCGGCGACCTGTTTGTTGCATGGGACCCGAATCCGGTTCACGGATCGACGCCCGGCGTTGAGGAGGCTCTGCCCCTTGCCTGGTCGCCGGGAGATAACGCCTCTCAGCACGATGTGTACTTCGGCACAGATGGAGATGCCGTCGCCGATGCCGACACTTCCACGGCCGACATCTATCGAGGCCGTCAAAGCGGCACGAGTTACACCCCCCCTGAAGGCGTAGAATGGGGCGGCGGGCCCTACTACTGGCGAATCGATGAATATAATACCGATGGGACCATCAGCAAAGGCAGAGTCTGGAGATTTACCGTAGCTGACTATATCCTCGTAGAAGACTTCGAGAGTTACGATGCCGGCGACAACCAGATCTGGTACTCCTGGCATGATGGGCTTGGCTACGGTGCTTTCGGTACTGCGGATTTCTACCCCGGTAACGGCACGGGTGCCGCCGTAGGCGACGAAACCACCTCTTCGTATACCGAAGAAGTTATCGTTAACAGCGGCCGCCAGTCGATGCCGGTTGCCTACGACAACAACAAGCAGGGCTATTCGAAGTATTCGGAAGTAGAACTCACGTTGACGGACCCCCGCGACTGGACGAAGGATGGCGTCGCGGAATTGTCACTGTGGTTCAGGGGCTTCCCGGGATCCGTCGGCAGCTTCGTCGAAGCCCCGGCGGGCACCTACACGATGACCGGCTCCGGCACCGACATCTGGGACGTCAGCGGCATCGGAACGGGCTACCACGACGAATTCCACTTCGCATACAAGATGCTCACCGGTGCCGGCTCGATTGTCGCGCGAGTCCAGAGCGTGGAGAACACCAACGGCTGGGCCAAGGCCGGCGTGATGATCCGCGAGTCACTTAACGCGGACTCGACGCACGCGATGATGGTAGTGACACCCGCTTCGGGAGTGTCCTTCCAGCGGCGCAACGCAACCGGCGATACCAGCGCCTCCGATACGACTACGGGAATCACCGCACCGTACTGGGTGAAGATCGAGCGAGACCTGGCCGGAAACTTTAGGGCGTACAGTTCAGCCAACGGCTATACATGGCAGATGCTGGGTTCTCCGGAGCTCATTCAGATGGGTGCAAACGTCTATATCGGTTTGGCGGTTACCAGTCATGATGC
>DQCG01000021.1:2003-8656 GCA_003533825.1 Phycisphaerales bacterium | reverse complement strand
CTGCAACGTTAGCACAGTCTCAAAAAATCCGTTTAATTTATACTAAAATAGCCTGCATAATCGTGATATTAGTGATTGAACGATCGTTCGTAAGGCACATAAAGAGAATCGGCAGATGATAGAAGATGAACTGCTAAAATGGAGATTCAAGCGAGGCAGCAAAGAAGCCCTGCGGCGTATCTATGAAAAGTATCTAAACCATCTGCTGACGTTAGCCATGGCTCTCTTGAATGATGCCGGCCGATCCGAAGATGTTGTGCACGATGTTTTTGTGTCTTTTGCAGGATCCGCGAAGGATTTTAAGCTCGCCGGAAATCTGAAAAGCTATTTGACAACATGTGTGATGAATCGCGCCCGGGACCGAATCCGGGCCAGCCGGCGAGACCCGATGCAACTGGATGCAGCTCAGGCCGTATGCTCCAACCTGAATGGGCCGGATCACGCGATTATATCCAGCGAAGAATCACATCGACTGAATCGCGGGATAGCACAGCTCCCCGTCGAGCAGCGAGAGGTCATCGTTCTGCGGTTAAAAGGCGAAATGACATTCAGAGAAGTCGCGGAGCTGCACGGTGTTTCGGTCAACACGATTCAGGGCCGGTACAGATATGGTTTGAACAAACTGCGGTCGGTTTTGAACGGCGAGGTGATAAAATGATATCCAAAGAGAACGTAGAAAAAGCAATCAAGAAGAAACTGAGTTTTACTGCCGGCACCGAATTACACGACCGCATGTTAAACGATGTTATGAATGCGCAGGAAAAATCGAAGAAAACAAAATCGGCCTCAACCGGGCCAAGAATAGGGAGAATAATCATGAAAAGTTCAATTACAAAATTAGCAGCAGCGGCTGTGATAATTATCGCCTTAATGCTGTCATTGAATCTATGGGAAAAATCGATACCCTTAGCCGCCGCCGAGATACTCGCTAACGCAACTGAAGCAGTTACTAATCTGCACTCGATTCATATCAACGCCAGAATGCGAACACTGCCCCGGGACAATTTCGCTTATATAAGTCTTGAACATGATTTTGTCCCGATAGAAATGTGGAAAAGAACTGACGATTTGGGCCTCGTCCAGTGGCGAATCGACAAACCGGGTCGTCTTGTACTTATGGATGGTGAATCAACCGTTCTTTTCATAAGGCCGGGTTACGCCTCCAAGGCAGGTCCGTCACCCGACCGTTACTGGTATGACAGCTACTGGTGCGGACATATTCTGGACGTCAACAAGCTCTTGGAGAGCGAACTGAGCAAAGCCCGACTAGGCGAAGATGCAGAGTTGTTCACAGCAGACGAGAAAGAAATAGACGGTTCGGACGTATTAGTTGTGGAGGTTACTGTCCCGGCAAGGGTCGATAAGGACGATTATCTCAGAAACAAGTTCATCTCAGATTCGGACCACAGACGAGTTTACTGCTTCGATGCAGATACTAACTTGCTGAAGAGTTTTGAGATATACGTTATTACAGAAGACAGCGAAGTCAAAATATTCGAAACCACGAGCATAGAATATAATCCTCTGATTGACGATAGTATATTTACTCTCGAGCTGTCCAATGATGTGGTCTGGGACAAAGACCCGGAGATTCTGCCGGACAACGAGAAATACGAAAACATGACACCAAGGGAAGCTGCAATAACATTCTTTACTGCCTGCGCACAAGAGAACTGGGAAGAATATCTCAAGTTCAATTCCCAGTCTCATGTCCCCCAAAGAACCAAGGATTTCCTCGGTGGTATCGAAGTTATCTCTATCGGTGAGCCTTTCCAGTCCGGCAGTTATTCCGGTTGGTTCATTCCTTATGAGATCAAACTCAGGGATGGATATGTCAAAAAGCACAACCTGGCATTAAGAAATGACAACCCTGCAAATCGCTGGCAGGTCGATGGCGGGATTTGAAAAAAGTAGTCTGACTTTCTCACAGATGGCGTGTCAAACATGGGCCGGGCCGTTTAGCTCGGCCTTTTTGATGCGCAGTTCGCTTTAGAGAAGGGGATTTCGGATTAATCATCTGAAAAAAAGCATTTGTTTATGTAAAAGTATGCCGCTCATTCGTTATTATATATAGACGATCGTCAGTTATAAAGCTATTAGGGTAGGCCTTAAATGCTGGAAGACAAGCTGCTTGTTTTGAAATGCAAACACGGCGACAAAGAAGCGATGTGCCGGCTCTACGAAAAGTACAAAGATTACCTGCTGACTCTGGCAAAAGGGCTTCTGGGTGAGCAGGCAACGGCTGAGGACGTTGTGCACGACGTTTTTGTTTCCTTTGCCGGATTGGCTGGGCAGTTCCGGCTCAAGGGAAGTTTGAGAGCTTATTTAGCAACCTGCGTAAGCAATCTTGCACGAGACAAAATACGACGAAGAACACGGCAAGCTCAAGTGACGGATTCGATGAATCCAGTCATCCAGCGCCAAGACAATCCTGCTCAAAACCTGATAGAATCAGAGGAATTAACAAGACTAAGACAGGCCCTGAATCAAATTCCGTACGAGCAGCGGGAAACGGTAATCCTGCATCTCAAAGGCGGCATGAAATTCAGGGAGATAGCCGGACTGCAAGGCGTTTCGCTCAGTACGATTCACGGCCGGTATCGATATGGATTAGATAAACTGCGGTCACTAATGAATAGCGAGGTGGAAAAATGAGACCGGCAGAAGATATAAGAAAGTTGATTAAGAATCTAAATGATACGACCAGTGCCCAAATGGATGAGCGGGTGCGGAAAAACATGCTGCAAGCATTGGCCGAATCCGAAAAAACATCGGCCAGAACACAGCCGAGAATAGGAAGAATAATCATGAAAAATCCAATTACAAAATTAGCCGCTGTGGCGATGGTAATAACTGCTGTAGTGCTTATTGGCATAAATCAGTTCGGCGGCTCAAGTGCCGCCTATGCTATTACAGATATGCCTGAATTATTGGGACAAGCTAAGACAATTCACGTTAAAGGCTGGACAAGTGCCTTGAAAGTTCCCGTAAAAGAGGAAGAACATCTTGAGAGACATCAGGTGGAGGATTGGTATGATATGGAAAATGGACGTTGTAGAACAACTGGTTTTGCAATGATAGTCATGATGCCAGATGAAAAGAGGCTTCTTGTCAAAGCTGAAACAGTCTTCGATGGTTACTATGAAATGCAGATAAATCACAGTAACAAATCGGTCACGTTTTATAAATTAACGGAGTTTATGCGAAGCTTGTATATACGTCGCACACTGGACCGCTCTCTTGAAGCGATCTCTTTGACTCCTGAAGAAATCGCGGACTTTGAGAAAGTTGGTCAAGACCAACTGGAGGGTATGGAGTTTGATGTCTGGGAGAAAAAAACTTCTTATGAGCAAGGAGGCAAAGAAGAAAAATTTGTATATTGGATGTCAACCATCTTGGGAAAAATCGCAAGATTCCGGAGCTGGGAAAGAGAGCAGAAAGCTGAGGGAGAATGGCGCCTAACCTCGGAACGGGAGCTTAAGCTGAATGTCGTTCCACCGGAAGGTGTCTTTGAAACCGTACCACCGCCGGAATACACCCTAAATAACACTAAAGAAACAGCCTCTGTACATAGATTATTCACGCAACCTTTCGGGTGGCGCGATTCTGTGCAAGGTGAGATTGCTATCGTTATCGCTTTGCCAAATGGTGTAGCCATCATGGGCTGGCATGCTGAAGATCCCGCTTCTGATAGTGCCCAAGCGGAACGTTTTGAATACCTTGAGATAGGCGGGACATTACCGAAAATGTGTGTGGAAATTGCATTTGGTTTATGGCCAACATACAACGATCAGAATGTTACCTATGTGGGTCGGCACCTCGCTGAGACACAAAAGGACGGTAGGTTTTATGAATGGGCCATTTTCGTCCCGAACAAAGACGTTGATGCAAGCCGTGTATTGCGCCGCTCCAAGGTGCGTATCGGATTGCATCGTGACAATCGCGAAGGTGTAGAAGCAGAAGAAACTAATGATTTCTATGTAGAAACGGTAGTCATCCAAGAAGACGAGTTTGACTTATTCGTTCGAGGAGCAATGGCTGAACTAAGCGATGAACGCGTTGCGCCAGCGGATGTGACATACGATAACGTGATCAACTTGAGCGGAGAGATAAGGGCGTCGATGGAAGAATAGAACTTATTGAATCCACCTCAACAGATAGGCTGGGCTTGTTTTGCTCGGCCTTTTTTGTGTGCTCCCCGCAAGGAAATCCACGATGTCGGGACTTATAAAGTAATATCTGAAAAAAAATAATTTTGATTTGAGCAAAAGGCCCGCTTGAGTTGTTATATAGGTCATGATCGATCGATCCAATACTTGAAAGAGGTACTGATCAGTGCTCGAAGACAGATTGTTAGTATGGAAATTCAAACATGGCAGTAAAAATGCTTTCTGCCGAATCTATGAAAAGTACAGAGATGATTTACTGAGATTGGCGATTTCTTTATTGAATGAGGCAAATGTAGCCGAGGACGTCGTACACGATGTCTTTACCTCGTTCATACAGAACGGCAAACAGTTCCAGCTCACGGGAAGTCTTAAGAGCTATCTGGCGACATGTGTTGCCAACAGGGCACGGAATGAGAATCGAGCGTACCAATGGCAGCATAATCCCGGCATGGATGCAGTTAAGCAAGTGGAATCAAGCTCCAGCAGGCCTGAGAAGTGGATCATAATTACCGACGAATTCAGGCGATTGAGCAATGCGTTGGCAAAGCTGCCGTACGACCAGCGGGAAACAGTCCTTCTGCGTGCGCAGAGCGGCATGAAGTTCAGACAAATCGCCAAATTGCAGAACGTTCCGATCAAGACGGCACAGAGTCGATACCGAATCGGTCTGGATAAGCTGCGGTCTCTACTCAACAGCGAGGTAACAAAATGAATTCACCAGAGAATATCGAAAAGCTAATAAAAAACGCGGTGATACATTCGAATCCCGATGTGAACCAGGCCGTTCTCAAAGAATTCCTGCAGCAATTTAACAACACCCAAGAACAGAAACCAGTCGTAACACAGCCTAACATAAGGAGAAAAATTATGAAAAGTCCAATCACAAAATTAGCCGCAGCGGCGGTGATAATCATAGCTGTCATGCTGTCAATCAATATCTGGGATAATATAACACCCGCAGCTTACGCTCTTGATCAAACGGTTCAAGCAAGCCATAGCGTTCGTTATTTGCATATTAAAAGTTTCAAGAAAGGCATGGAAGAACCAAAAGAGTTCTGGCTCGAATTTGACGAACAAGGCGACATTAAGAATATCCGGGCCCACATGCCGGAATGGGAATCACCTTCAGATGGAGCAAAAGTAGTAATTTGGCAACAAGGCAAAGCAAAAATCTGGTATAAGAAAAAGAAATCGCTGTTAATCATCAAAGACAAACGCTTCGCCGATAAATTGTCGGCTTCAGTGCAGTTATTTGATCCCAAGTTAGCCGTACCACGTTTCATTGAATTGGAAAAAAGCGGGTTTGCAACAATCAAGATAGAAAAACCTTCAAACAAAGCCGAGCCAATCATCATCTCAGCAACATACTCGCCCGAGTGTAAAAAATTCGGTGTTCCGGTAGATCGAACAGTCCTTTTCGTTGACCAGACCACAAAGCTTATAACAAGCATGGAAAGTTACAGTCTTACCGGGGGCGGCGAATATGAATTGATAGATTGGGTCGAATTTTATGATTACAATCAGCAAATCGATCCGGCGATGTTCGTTTTCGATAATCTTCCTTCAGATGTGGTTCAAATCGACCAGACAATTCAAGATATCGGTTTAGAGCAAGGAGAACTCTCCAGCGAAGAGATAGCAGTCAAGGTTGTCCGTGAGTTCTACGAAGCTGTGATAGCAAAAGACTATGCGAAAGCCGGGCGCATTTATGGAGGTGTTCCCGCTAAAATAATGGAAGAAAGATGGGCAGATTTGAAGGTCATAAGGATAATTTCAATTAGCGAACCCATACCTCATCCATCGTCAGGCGTCGGAGGATTCATGGTTCCCTGCAAACTTGAGATAGAGAAAGATGGGGTCAAATCCGAATACAAACCTTATGGTCCCGGAGTTCGAGCTGTACATGGTCAGCCCAATCGGTGGAACATTCATGGAGGAGTTAAATAAAATAAGATGCTTATGATGTCAGTGCTCAGAACGGCCGGACTGATTTGGCTCGGCCTTTTTTTGTAGCTTTAGCCGAGGTTATGCTGTAATTGAAACATATTATAGTCGTGCTTCATCTTCCATGACGATATGCTTCGGAAAGATTTGTGCGAGAGGTTAAAATTTTTTTGCACCTGGGGCATCCGGTACTCGTCTATATTATAGTAACCGGTTATAGGAGCTCCAATTGAACGCTCATTTAGATGAAAGTTTGGTGCGTGCCTGTCAACGGAATGACAAGACTGCATACACAGTACTTGTGCAAAGGCACTACAGGCATGTTTTTGCGATGTGTCTCGGCATGCTGGGAAACGTGGACGATGCCGAAGACGTTGCTCAGGAAGCCATGCTCAGGGGCTTGCTGAAGATAAGAAAACTCGATAAGGCCGGGCATTTTGAGTCATGGATACTGCAAATTGCCAGGAACCTCTGCATTGATTTTCTTCGCCAGCGAAAACGCACGAAAGCAATTGGTATCGAGCAACCGAAACAGCCGCC
>DQCG01000021.1:0-1911 GCA_003533825.1 Phycisphaerales bacterium | reverse complement strand
ATCTCGCACTCCGGAGCATGCCGGAGAATCAGAACAGCAAGAAAACAACTGCATGTACTGCTGACCGAAAGGACCAATCATGAATAGCGATTGTGAGAATATGAAAGACCAAATAGCAGACCTCCTAACGGGAAACCTCTCGGAATCGCAGATGCGAAAGCTTGAGCAACACCTGAACGAATGTGCAGCCTGCCGGGATTACGCAAGTGCACTCAAAAACGAAGATATGTTGCTGACAGAATTCTTTGCCGGGATGGATTTGAATACGGCAAGCCGGCAGGAGCGGCTCTTGCAAGTGATAGCCCCCTCCTGCATGTCCAGGCAGACTTATGCTCTGTCAATAAGGAGAACAATTATGAAAAGTCCAATCACAAAAATAGCCGTCGCAGCGGTGATAATTATAGCAGTAACGCTGTCGATACAACTCTGGAATAAGTCAACATCTGCAGCATACGCTTTCGAGCAAACCGTCGAAGCTATGCAAGGCAAGCGGTCGTTTCACATACAGACCTACTTCCAACAGCGCCGCAAGGATGAGTTCTGGGCCGAGTTCGACGAAGAAGGGAAACTGGTTCGCTTCCGGCAGGAAGAAGGCGAAGGTCCGAAGCGCATTCTGCTCACGACGTGGGAAGACGGTGTCAAGAGTCAATATTATCCACCGCCGTGGGGCGTCAAATTAATGACCCGTGTCGACAACAGCGGTGGCGGCTTGGAGAATTTGGAGGGATTCGACCCGGAGACCATTGTACAGGAGGTCCACGAGTTGGTCAGCGAGGGCAAGGCCGTCATGGAGATCCAGGCCCCTCCGCGGTACGCACGCCTGATGACGATTCACGTCAAGCGAATAGACGGCAAGCCGCTCCGACAGGTCCTGGTTGTCAATCCCGACACAAAACTCGTTGTTCGAGTCGACGACTACTGGGATACTGAAGATGAAGAGAAAGTGTTCCACCATGGCATTGAGGTGCTGGAATACAACGAGACCATCGATCCGCGGCTCTTCGATCCGAATCTACCGGAGGATACCCTCATCATGGACCAGGTCACACAAGAGGTCGGCATGGCTCAGGGCGACATGAGCAATGAAGAGGTTGCCGTGAAAATCATTCGCGAGGCTCTGGACGCGTGGGCTAAAGGGGATTTTGCCAAGGCGGGCAAACTGTGCGGCGGCGCGCCGAGGCGCATGCTGGCCGAAGCCTATAGCCACGTGCGGCCAGTGCGTATCATTTCCATTGGAGAACCGGAAAAGATCGACTTCGGGACGCCCAGGTTCTGGGTTCCATGCCAGTACGAAATCAAGCGTGACGGCCAACTGGAGATCACAAACCAGAAGTTAGCTGCTCTCACCGTGAATGGGAGCCCCGGACGCTGGTATGTGTCTATTTGGCACACAAGGTAACAATCGCTTCCGGTTCAAAACATAAAACCTGTGTTCAGAGCGAAGTGAAAATGTGAGGTCGAACATGACAACCAGGTAAAGACTGTCAGCCCTATATTTACTGTTCCTGCAGCCGATGGTCAACCGGGACGCCGGTATGTAGGTTTCTATGATATACTGTCAACTGAAGAGTAATAACTTCTTTGAATAACAACAGATAAATCACAAAATCTCGACTGTCTTGTCTATAAAGTTTCAGACAAAGGCCGGGCTTGTTTCACTCGGCCCTTGTCATTATTTCGAGACGGGGAAGAATTATGAAAAGTCGAATATTGAAACTCGTCACAACCACTGTGATAATTGCAGCAGCGCTTATCGCCATACACCAGTACAACGGCTCGCTCAACAGAGCAATTGTCGCCCACATCGATAATTTGGGAGGTAACAAGTCATGAAACGAAAAACTGCAGCGCTTATAGCCCTCGTCGGGATTTTTCTTGCCGGCTCGCACCACGTACGGGCAAGTCAACAAG
>DQCG01000543.1 GCA_003533825.1 Phycisphaerales bacterium | reverse complement strand
GCTATGCCTCCGGCGAACAATTCGCTGTGAGTCAGAGCGTATGCCGTCATAAACCCGCCGTAACTGTGCCCGCTCATCCCTATCCGGTCGTCGTCGACATACGGTTTGTCATTGAGCCACTCGATTGCCTCTTTGATATCTTTTAATTCCTGGACGCCGAGCTGCTTGTACGCAGTCCAGGCCGAGCATGCACCTTTGCCGCTGGCGCTGCGGGGATCGCACCGGAAAACAAGCATGCCCATCTGGGCCAGCATGTGGTCTCGCGCCCGGCCGCCGGACCACGTATTGCGAATCGTCGGTGAACCCGGACCACCGTATGTCATGAACCAGACGGGATATTTTTTATTTCTGTTAAAGTCCGCCGGTTTGAGAAGGCTCGCTTCGAGCAGAAAACCATCCGTCATCTCAATCTGGAACTGCTCGTATGTGCCGAACCGATATTCCTGACGGTTATAAACCGGATTCGTATCCAGCGTGCGGATCTTTTTCCCGTTAATGCCGTATAGCGTGACTTTCGCCGGCGCCGAGTCATTACTCCATGTGTCGATGAAATACCTGCCGTTCGGGCTTATATTGATGCGATGATCGCCGGGTGCTTTTGTCAGGCGTTTGATTTTACCGCCGTCGATCTTCACGCGATAAAGATTTCCCGCGATGTGCGAATCGCGTGTCCCGGTAATATAAATCAAGCTGTCCTCCTCATCGACATGTTCGAGCTGCCGGGCATTCCACTCGCCTTTTGTCACGGCGTGCCTTAGCTCTCCATCCTTGTCATACAGATACAAATGCTTCCATCCGGTCCGTTCGCTAAATAAGAGAAAGGACCCATCGGGCAGAAAGTTCGGACTATCCGGCACATCTATCCATGCTTCTGTTGTTTCTCGGAAAAGGTGAGTGGATTGCCCGCCCCGTTTCGAGGCCGTATTAAAATCGAGCCACGTTTGGGTCCGGTCCTGGACGAAGAAAAAAATCTTTTTACTGTCCGGCATCCACCCGGCACCCGTTATCAGATATGTCCCTTCGAGGTAATTATCCAGCTCGACCCATCGAACAGGCCCTCCGGCCGTTGTTACGGTCCCGATCCTTACGTTCGGATTCGGTTCGCCCGCTCGTGGATACGGTGTCTCTTCCACTTTCTGCTTTTTATCGGTATTGTTTATGACGGCAAACTCATTAACCGGTCCGTCATCGAACTGCATAAATGCAATAGCGGATGAATCCGGACTCCACCAGTAAGTCTTCTGGCGTCGGCCATATATCTCTTCGTAATAAACCCAGTCAGCCTGGCCGTTCGAGATCAATCCGCCTCCATCGGTGGTCAGGGCCCGTTCGGTCTGCGTGGCGATATCGACCACATACAGGTCCTTGTCCCGGGCAAATGCGACGAATGTCCCGTTCGGATCGAAACTGCATAACTCCTCTCGTTCCGGGGTGCTCGTTAATCGTACCGCCGTTTTTCCATCCAGGGTGCAGTAGTACAGATCGTTTTCATGGTCGATAAGAACCGCGGTTCGGTCGGGATTCATTGTGAGCCGGATTCGTTTTGAGATGGATTCGGCGGTCTTTTCATCAATGGTTGGCAAACTTTTCAATCCTTCGGTCAGTTCGTTCGGATCGAAAAATAAAACCGAACGCCCGCTTTCGGCGTGAACTTTGTATTGCCGGCCGTCGCGGACCTGGAGATAATGCTCGCCGTCCTGGAACCATGTTAAGCCCGATACGGGCGAGCCCCGGAAACTAACCTTATCATTCGGATCGTAGATAGTCTCAAACGTAATCGGTTTATCGAACCGGCGTTCTTCTTCCAGAGGGCATACGGGCCCGTGCGTGATCGGCACATATGAATTCAATATGACAATCGGATAATCCTCTGCCGCTTTTAGCCGCCGGATGAGTTTTCGGATGATGGTTTTCTTTTTAGTAGTCGGGGCGAGCAGCTCATTTATCTTGTCACTTGGCTTTTGGTCGGTTTTTACCAAAATTGTGCCGGCCTTAAATCGCTTCTTTTCCTGCCTGTGCTCGGTTCGTAATCTGAACGAGCGATGTTCCTTTCCCTGCTTTTTGTCGCGCACGATTCTGTCTATGCGATATACTTCGACATCCAGCTCAATATCTTCCCGTAACTCTCTGACTTTGATATCTTCCCGCTGCAGATGTTGTGTCAGCTTCCTGAATTTAGCCGGGAAGAGATAGGCATACGGCTGTTCGTCGGACTTTTCCTGTTCCTGTTCGGCCTGAAGCCTAATTGACAGGACAAGAACTAAAAGGCTGCTTAGAATCAAAGTCTTTAATATGATGTCATTAGTCGATAAGTTTTTTTCTTGTTTCATGTCTTCATTATATCCGGGTAGTCCGTGCCAAATCAAGTTTTTGTGTATTTGCCCGGCCTTCTGCATGAATATATTGAGACTGTTATACAGGTATGGTATATTGTGCTTGTAGCGAAGTTCTGTTCGTTGTGTTTGGAGATCCGAAATGGCCAGGTCAGTTCGTATCGGCGTTATCCTGCTATTGGTCATATCCGGCCTATGTGCCGGTTCGGATGAGTTTGTCAGGATAGAAAAGCTTTCCGATCGCGTTATTATCGGCTATTGGCTCGGTACCGGCAGGATGAATATCGTGGCGGTAAAATCGCAGAAGGGCCTGGCCGTAATCGACACGGCGATGTCGCCGCGTATTATGGCGCCGATTAAAGCCAGGCTTGAAAAAGAATTGGGCCGGAACGACTGGAAGTACGTCATCAACACTCACGCTCACATGCATCATGCCGGCGGAAACTGCCTGTTCAAAGATGCAGTGATAATCGGCCACGACAACCTGCCCGCTGACATGCAGTGGCTTATCGACAATCAGGTTGACGAAACAAGAAAACGCAAATCGCTCGATTATAACGCCGCCACCATTCGCAACCTGCAGGCTATGCTGCCGCGTGTAAAAGGCAATCGATTACAGACAAGGATGATACAGGGGGAGATAAAGTTCTTCGAATTAAACACGCGGGATATTGAGGAAGGCTTCGAGATAGTAAAGCCGGCCGTTACGTTCCCGGACAAGTACACGCTTGAACTGGGGGATATGCGGCTGGAAATGGTCTATTTCGGCAAGGGACACAGCATGTCCGACATCCTGATTTATATCCCCCAGGAGGGCATACTGGTCACGGGTGCAATCGTTTACCTGCGGGGTCACCTGCCCGGCATAACCGAAAGGGCCGAACTTGAAGATGTGCAGCGGTACATCGCTGTGCTGAACTCGTTTCTCGAAGAAGAACTGAAAGTCGATCGTGTGATTGCATCGCACAGTCCCGTGCTTACGCGCAAAGACCTGAAATACGTACGGGATTATTACCAGGCGATGCTCGATGGGATTAGTGCGGCCCAACGGGAGGGCCTGACGCTGGAGCAGGCAAAGGACCGCTTTGCAGTGCGTAAGAAGTTCCCCCGGTTTTATCAGAAGCGGTCCGCAGAATGGTCAAAAGCCAAGCAGGATCGCAATATTACGGTGCTGTGGCAGCGGCTCGAAGAGGCACAGCAGAAATCTCAAACATTGAACTGATCCGATCGCTTTGTCATCCTCCGCAGGACGCCTTACGGTGCTGCGAAGGCAGGGATCCAGGAATGTAACGGTTTGAGTGGATTCCCACTTTCGCGGGGTATGTATTTAGCCATGTATGAGCCATCCCCATCCCGATAACGACAATCGGGATGAGGCTGCCACACTTACTACATCGATACTATTGTGTGGCAGCCTCAAAGCCGCAGGCTTTGGGGATGGTCAACAATACAAGAGGTCAGCTAAACACGTACTTTGCGGAAATGACAGATTGTGTTATGTTATTATTGAATGAGTTGCTGTAGCAGTTGACATAAAACGTTCAGTTTGAGTAAGAATGAAAACAGCATAAAATGACGGCAAACATAAAGCTCGGAAATAAAGGAGATAACAATGAATCGACGTAACCTGATTAAAGGATTTGGTTTTGGAATCGCAGCAGGAACCCTGGGAATCGTATCGAAAAGCGATGAGGTCATGGCAAATGAGTATACAAAGGCGACGAAGGGTCTGCCTGCTTTGAAAATCACGAATGTCAAAGCCATCTTGACCGCTCCCCAGCGCATACGCCTTTGCGTGGTCAAAGTCGAGACGAGCGAGCCGGGCCTGTACGGCCTGGGATGCGCCACCTTCAATCAGCGGCCTCTACCGGTCGTCGCTGCCGTCGATAAGTATCTCAATCCGTTTGCGAAGGGCAGAGACGTCGATAACATTGAGGACATGTGGCAGAACGCATATACCAGCTCCTACTGGCGCAACGGGCCCGTGCTTAACAACGCCCTGTGCGGCCTGGACCAGGCCCTTTGGGACATAAAAGGAAAGCGTGCGAACATGCCCGTCTATCAGTTGCTGGGCGGCAAATGCCGCTTCGCTGTCGATTGTTATACGCATTGCGGCGGCAGGGACTTTGCCCAGACCGAAAGGAGCGTTCGCAGGGCGATGGAGGAAGGATTCAGGCATATCAGGATACAGCTCGGCGGCTACGGCTCGCCGCACCTGTCAAAGACGCCCGCCTTTAAGGAAGCAGGATTCGGACTGCCCTCGGATTCACTTATGGAGCCGGGACCTTACGTCAGGGCTACGGTCAAGATGTTCGAGCACATCAGAAAAGCCTGCGGCGATGAAGTCGAATTGCTGCACGATATCCACGAACGGATACCGCCGATACAGGCCATAAACCTGATAAAACAACTGGAACAATATCATCCCTTCTTTATCGAAGATCCGTTCGCGCCCGAGGACAACGGATATTTCAGAATGCTCCGGCAGCAAACCAGCGTGCCGATTGCGATGGGTGAGCTGTTCAACAATCCTCACGAATGGACGGGGCTCATATCCGAAAGACTCATCGATTTCATACGCGTGCACATTTCGCAAATCGGCGGCCTGAGCGTTGCCAGGAAACTTGCCGCCTTATGCGAATGGTTCAACGTCCGCACCGCCTGGCACGGCCCGGGTGACGTCTCTCCGGTGGGGCACGCCGCTAATGCGCATCTCGACCTGGCGGTTTCGAATTTCGGAATCCAGGAGGCCGTCCATTTTAACGATAAAACAAGAGAAGTCTTCCCCGGGAGTCCCACTGTCAAGAACGGCTACATGTACGTAAACGAGGCCCCCGGTTTCGGCGTCGATATCAATGAGGAGCTCGCCGCGAAATTCCCGCTGCCCGACCATCCGGGCTACTGGAGACCCGTTCGCAGGAGCGACGGCACCGCCGTAAGGCCTTAGAAGCGATTATGTCTCCTATGGTGTGTAAAATGAATAGTCGCAACTGGATATTTTTCTTGACGGGAAGGGGGCTAATCCAGTATAAATAAAATAGATTAAGTCTGTATGCAGAGTCTGCCTTGAGCTACACGGAACGGGCGGGTATCTGTAGTTTGTACAAGAGTTGTATAAACATTCAGCTTGATTAACGGCTCATATTGGGTTTTGGAAGGAGGTGGCGTCAGACCAAAAAATTATTCTGGACATACACGACATATTATTTAATGCCTCCTCACACAGAATATTATTCGTCGTTCTGCTTATTTTGAATTTGTTCGGGACATAAGAAGTAGTGATAGAGGCTTTTGCTAGTCGAAGGGAGTTCGTGTTTCGATGTGCAGCCAAAACACGTTTATATTGACTCTTTTAAGGAAGTTTTTTATGTGTAGAAAATCGATCTATCTAATTTCTTTTATTATAACACTCGGCATAGTTCTGACGAGCGTAGCTCAAGCAGGACCCGTCGGCTGGTGGAGGTTCGAGGAGTATTCCGGCACCATCGCCAATGACAGTTCCGGCAATGGCCATCATGGGACGTTGCTTGGAACCCCGGAATGGGTGTCCGGCCCGGAGGGCTTTGGCGGTGCACTTGCATTCAATCCAGATGGATGCATGGGAGTAGACTGTGGAATCTTCGATCCTACAAATGGGACGGGCCAATTCACTGTTGCCCTCTGGGCATTCTGGGATGGAACGGGCTCTTCTCAGCATTTTATTACTAAGTCGAATGGATGGGGCGCTGATACGATGATGTTCCAGTTTGAGTTGTGGGGAGCCCATGAGACTGCCATTTATACTGACAGAGTTGGCGTTTCGTACGCACCTGCCGGGTCGGTCCCCTTCTCCATTATGCCCAAAAATGAATGGGTTCACTTGGCCCTGACGTTTGACGGAAGCAATGCCATACTCTATCTCAACGGCGTTGATGAAGAGGGTCCTAAACCATTCTCAATTGGTCCTAATATCGATGCCATGGTCGAGATTGGATATAACAGTAATCGTCCCACGATTAGTGAGAGAACTTTGCAAGGGACACTCGACGAAGTCTGCATTTATGGCCGTTCGTTAACTGAGCAGGAGATCCAGACTGTTATGGCCGGTGGTCAAATTCAAAGTGGTACGGCGTCTCTGCCGAAGCCTGGTAATCAGGCGGTAGAAGTGCACCAAGACAAGGTTCTTAGCTGGATGGCGGGAGACTTTGCTGTTACGCATGATGTATATTTAGGAAAAGTTTTCGATGATGTCAATGACGCTGGCAGAGACAATGATCCAAATTGTGTTCTGGTAAGTCAAAACCAAGAAGGAACTATTTATGAACCTCCCGACCTTCTCGAATTCGGCCAGAGTTATTACTGGCGGGTCGATGAGTTCAATGATCTGGATCCGAACAGTCCCTGGAAAGGCGACGTCTGGAGTTTTATGGTAATAGACTATTTTACCGTGGACGATTTTGAGGACTACAACGACTATCCACCCGACGATATTTTCAGTGCGTGGAAAGACGGATATGGCATTGATGAAAATGGCGCTTTGATTGGCCATGATAATCCGGAATTTGATGCCGGAGAGCATTTTATTGAGACTTCGGTTGTCCACGGCGGCGAACAGTCGATGCCATATTTCTACAACAACACTGATACAGTAACTTTTTCTGAGGCCCAGCATACATTTAGTCCCGGACAGGATTGGACAAGAGAGGGAGTTGGAGTACTATCACTGTGGTTCAGGGGTCATCCGGCGTATGTCGGCAGCTTCGTGGAGGCGCCGTCTGGGACCTACACGATGACCGGCTCCGGCGCAGACATCTGGAGCACCGCTGACGAGTTCCATTTCGCATTTAAGGAAATTAACGGCGCCACCAAGATAATTGCTAAGGTCGAGAGTGTTGGTGAAACAGACCCGTGGACCAAGGCTGGCGTAATGATTCGCGATACGCTTGATGCGGATTCCAGGTATGCCGGCGTGTTCGTCACACCTGAAAACGGAGTCCGGTTCCAGTATCGCAACACTGCTGGAGGTGTTACCGACAGGCAATTCGTCGAGGGCATAACCGAACCACAGTGGGTGAGATTAGAGCGTACCACGGGCGGACTTGTCAGGGCGTATTATTCGGCGGACGGCGCCACATGGGA
>DQCG01000041.1 GCA_003533825.1 Phycisphaerales bacterium | reverse complement strand
TCCGGCTCGTCCGGGTTAGGGAAAAGGAGCAAAAATGTTAATTTCGAGTCAAAGGCCCGGAAGATTGATTTATTCTGCGATTTTATTTCTCATTCTGGTTGCCGTGATGACAAGTGTATCTTCGGCAAGGGTCGCCTGCATCCGGCTTACGAGCGAACATACCGCCGACACTACGGATTTGGGACGCTTCCGGCAGTTCCCTGAATGGAAAGATAAAACCGGCAACGAGCTTGCAATCGCCGTCTGGAAGTATTTGTGCGGCTACGAAACGGGACTCTACCATTTCAACGAGATTCTCGAGGGCCCGGACCCGTTTGACGAATACGCAACGGTGCGGGATCCCCTTAAGATTCTGAACGTTTACAACATGGCTTATTGCGGGATATTCGGCCCGGTTCTCGACGGCATTTACCAGGGCATCGGTTTCGAACAGGGACGGTCGTTCGGCGTTGAATTGTGGAATCACTGTACGACGGAGGTATGGTACGACCGGGCATGGCACTACATAGACCTGGACGTCCGAGGTCTCCTGCTCGACGCCGACGGTACGGTAGCAAGTCTGGAGAAGGCCAGGCAAAACCGAAGCTTGTGGACCGATCCGCCTGTTAAAATCGAACCGTTTTTCCCTAATGACAATGACAAAAATAAGGTGTTCGAGATTTATCGTGACAGCAGGATTAACTATTACTATCGCTGGTTCGAAGGCAGTCATACGATGGACTTTTACCTTCGTCAGGGTGAATCGTTCACGCGCTTCTGGAAACCGCAGGGCGGCCGCTGGAGCCATCTGCCCCGGTACAACCAGACCAAATGGATTAAAGATTTAATCCTGACCGAACCAGTTGGTATGAAACCCAACCACCGCGATTTTACCCGATGGAATCACGGCAACGGCCTCTTTCACTATGAGCCCGATTTATCCGAAGAATCAGCCGATTTTGAAGACGGCGTCTATGAAGTGGAGAATCTCGTGCCGGGGAAAAAAGGACTGCACCTGAAGCAGGCCGGCAATGGGCATGTCGTTTTCGAAGTCTTCACACCATATATTATTGTAGCAAAAGTCAACGACCTCGACGAGACGACCGACGATGCAGAAGCCTCGGTTGTGACGATAGAGCCATACCTGCCTGTTAGTGCGGCCGTGTCACTGGATAACGGCATTACGTGGCAAGCTGCAGGGAACTTCCTGTCGGATGGCAGAGTCAATATTGACCTGACGCATAAAGTCAAAGGCACTTACAGCTATCTTTTGAAGCTAACCATGTCCGGCCAAGAATCAGCGCCGGCAATAAAATCCATAACCATCGACACCTGGGTGCAGGTGGCTCCAATCAGCCTGCCGAGATTGAAAAAAGGAAAGAATCATCTCAAATATGAAATCGGCGACCGCTACGGCCATGCCACAATCCCGATGCTGGTTAGTCCGAATACCGGCGATCCGGCTGACCTGAAGAAACATCTGATTGAGATGCCTAAAGACTACGATCCTGAGCGGCATACCTGCCGTATAAAAGGTGACGCTGTCCTGCGTCTGGCCGCTCCCGCGGGAATGAAGATCGCATGGTTCACCACCGGCGCGACATTCAGGACTTACCAGGGACAACAGGCAAGCAAAACTGATAACCGTATCGCATATTCGGTCGGCCGGCCGGCGGATTTCAAAGAGATATACAAATCATCGGTACCGACCTGGACCAACCACTGGCGATGCAACTGGGATACCGACGTAATGTTGGATAAGCCCGCCGAGCAGGTGTATGTGAAGTATACGGGAGATCCGGGCCTCAATACAATACGGGCATGTTTGCATTTGCTGCCGGAACAGACTCCAAAGACCGGCCTGCGAATTACACATGGCTTTAGTATGAACGGGCGGCTTCAAACGAAAACAATCGACCTGGATAAACCGGATGATTATACAATCGAATGCGACGGCGAGCCGGAAAATGTTTTCATCGAGATAGCTGTTCCATCCGGATAAGTTTCATTCATTCCGAGTAATGCCCTTTCCCAGCAGGGGCAGGATTTCATTCGCTTCATTCGGACTGTAGTTGAAGATTGTAAAGCCTCCTGTACCCAGCTTGCGGGTGACATTTATCTGCTCTATGAGCTTACAGATATCAGTCGGATCGCTCCAGACGCTCAAACCTATGCCGGGAAAGCAGGGAACTTCGCCGGCCCATGTAAGCTGCTGCTCGACCATTCGCTGGAAATGGCTGCTGGAGTCCGTATAATCCATCGGACATACGAAGTCGAGGTACCCGCGATCACACCATAGCTTCCAGTCCTGGCCCACGGCGTTTCGATCAACCGGCCAGTTTCTAAAGACCGCGGCGGAGATTTTGATGTCCGGCCTGAGCTTTTTTGCCTGTTGTGCTACGGCAGCGACAACCTCAGTGATCTGCCGGCGTCTAAAGTCCAGCCATTGTTCTCGTAGGCTGTCGTCATTACGCACGTCTGCAGGCCAGTTGCGAATCTTCCTTCCGGTAGCCTTTTCAAAACGCCTGCGGCAACCGTTGCAGAAGCAGCCCTCATTTCCCGGATATCGGATATAGTCGAAGTGCAGGCCGTGGACATCATACTTGCGCGCAACTTCGAGCATCGATTCGATCTCCAGTTTTTGGTTATCCGGGTGCGATGGACACAGCCAGCGTTCGTTGGATGAGCCGTCATAGCGGACCTGCGTTCGTTTGTCGGCCTTCATCCCGGTGATGAATTCTTTATCCGTCGCCCAGCCCATGTTATAGTTGACTTTCCAGACGTGACATTCGATGCCGTATTTTTTACATGCCATAAGGCAAAGTTCGATTTGATCGCCTTTTTCCTCGACAGCCTTTGCAACCGGTAGAATATCACTTTTATAAAAAGCCGCTCCTGCCCACAGCATATTCGGCAGCACGGCGGTAAAACCGTTCTCAGCCAAGACCTTAACGGCCTGGTCCCACGTCATGCCGGCTACACCGAATGCGCTGTGGCACCAGAAAGCACGGTGCTCCGGGATCACTGGCTTTTG
>DQCG01000728.1 GCA_003533825.1 Phycisphaerales bacterium | reverse complement strand
GTTCCGAAATAAACTTCATGCAAGACAGCGTTTAGGCCGGGTTCCCAGCTCAATTTAGCATTTCTGTTTCCCTCGATAGCCCCATTGGCAGGATTTGGGTTGAAAGCCTGGCCGGGCAGCCGTTCCGGTGTTAAGCTGGCCTGAACCGTGCCGCCATAAGCGCCCATATTGATTTTACCGCCGTTGGGTACCGGCTCGTCCAATGTCTCGGCGCTCGGATCGCCGCCATCGATGCAGGGGCTGGTCACTTGGTCAAGAACCCAGACGTCATGCTCGGGCCAATACCGGCCTCGCCTGGAGCGTAGATGATAGTCACCACCGTTTGGATCGACAAAGAGCGGATCGCCGTCGATATTGCCTTCGGCTCCGCTGATGAAACTGTAGGCTGCCTGGCATCCGAAAAGGTCACCGCCGATATTGTTCCAGAAAATAATGTTGCTGATATCCGGCTGTGAGTCCACGTAGGCTTCGATGCCATACATGTTATCCACTATTGTCAGATTGCTGATTGTGGGAGAGCTGCCGGCGATGAAGACGGCCATGAAGCTGTTTCTTATAATAAAATTCTTCAGGACACTATCGGGACGTTCGCCGCTATAGAACGAGACTGCAAAATCATAGGGGTTTTGAAGTATAGGTATGCCGTCAGTGCCTGCAGTAACACCCTGCACGACGAGCGCTTTGCCCAGAAAATTGATTTCTTCCTGGTACAGCCCCGGATAGACCCAGACTACGTCGCGGTCCACGGCTGTATCGATACCCTTTTGAATGGTTGCGAATGCCGTTGCCGGAGTTAATCCTTCATTATCATCATTTCCATGGACCGCATCAATGTAAAAGTTATTCAAGGTGAAAGGCTCTTCTCCAAACCTGCCTCCTGCAATGGTTGCGGCGCCAACCAATACTGCAGAAAATACCAAAATTGCCAGTTTTGTCATAACATTTGTTTTGTGAGCCATTGTGCACCTTCCTTTCTGCTCTACGTTTTTTAGCAATAAATACATTTCACTAGCGACCGTTTGCCAATGTCGCAAGCCACAGGATGCCCGGCGGGTTCTGCTGCAGCTTCCGATGGCTTCTTATCCTCGGCGAGACAAATTCGTTGCCGGGACTTTCAATATCCTGCAGATAGGAAAATCTCAGCTCCCCCTCGCTGCCATTCGTCCCTGCGAATGTTATCTTCTCGATAACATCGGTTTCCATATCAATGGTATAGACCAGCCTTCTCTGCTCTTGTGTTAAGACAACTTCTGCTTTATCGCCTCCCGGCAAGACTCTGGTTTCGAACCAAACCTGCTTTTCAGCCGCATCCCGGCGAACGGTGTCAATCGTGTGCAATCCCATCCAGGGCCGCCCTAATCCCTTGAAGAAACTGCCCGCTGCGTATGTTGCCACCGTTTTTCCCCTTGTGTCAAAGACACACGCCCCAGATGCGCCGTCAACAATCTTTGTGCCGTTTGCGAGCTGGAGTTTGAGCCATGGGCCGGCTTGCCCGCTTGCCGCATAGACAAACGGTATCCGTCCGGTTCCTGAGACTTGCTGCCCGTTTATTATGCCGGTAATTCTGAAATATGTCCAGCCCCGTTTGTGCATCTGGTCCCGATTGTCAATGATTCGTGCATCTTGAGGCCAGTCGAACTGGAAACATTCCTCCTCCAGAACATTAAAGTGGCGGTCCATCCTCCAGATTCTGTCGCCGTGCTCGCTGCTGCGTTTGGAAATTACAAGCAGCCCCTTTCCCCTGCCGGAAACACGCTCCATATCGGCCTGCCTGCCCTCAACCCGGGAAATGAATCGGCTTAAATCATCGCCGTCCGTGGGCAGTCTGGTTACAGAGATATCGGTGTTGTATGCGCGAAAGTTATTTATGTAGACAGTGTTTTTGTCATAATAATAGTTGGCATGCTGATTTTGAAGGTTCCGGCAGAAGGAGTTTTTGCCGGAGGCATTAAATTTCAGCAGTCGCATCATAAAAGGTTTGCCGGGGCCTTCAGGGAAGAAATACCAGCATTGTTCGATACCCTTCGCTACAGTCCGCGCCGGTGAATTGAAGGATGTTTGTGCATTGATTCTTTCCGGCCCTATATCGATCTTGCCTGTCCCAAGGGTCACTACCATAGTTCCCCCGGTAATCGCGGCGGTGGTTACCACCGAAACGATAGCTGTTTTGCTTGTCACTATCGCTGCCAGAGAAGCCGCGGCCCCAACCTTGAGAGTAGCAGCCGTTACAGATATGTTCGCTGCCGCAGCCTCAGTTGAAGCTGTGAGCTTTCCGAATAACACCAAAGCCGCCAGCAGGTATCCCTTGCCGAGTCCGTGATGGGACAGCTTTTTGGCCAGGGCTTTTTTCGCCCGGTAGAATAACGATTGGGCGCCAAACTCCGTGCATCCCATCAACCCAGCGATCTCCGAATATGGCATATCTTTGTAACAGCGCATGGTCAGTACGGCCCTGTAACGGGGTGATAATTCCCGCATCGATATAAGGACGATTTGTTTCAATTCCCGGTTAACCATCTCGGCCAGGGCGCTTTGGCTGTCCCCTATCGCAATTTGGCGGTCGATATCTGAAAGAGAAATCGTTTTATGCCGCCACTGCCGGCCGTAATGACTGCGAATCTTGTTGAAAGCAATGCCGTCCAGCCAGGCCCAAAACCTGTCGGCTCTTTTTAATTTGTCGAATACCTTAAACATTTCCAGAATGCTCTCCTGAACAATATCCTGTGTTAAATCTTCTTTTAACGTAAGACGGAGCACATATTCACGCAAATGTACCCTCGCCGCCTCAGCCAGGCGATTTAGACACTCCTTATCGCCAAGCTGTGCTTTCCTGACCAATTCACCGTGCTCTTTGTAGTTAATCATTGACTCCTATATAATAAGTTCAACAAAAGCGTCAAACTTGACGGAAATTTTGAGCATTTTCAATAAATTAAGCCAACATTTGCTTCAGAATTCTCCAAAACCGACATTTTAAGACATGATGGAGCTCGCCAGTATGCTTGTCCTGCATTATAACACAATCGGCCGTAATAAAAAACTTCCCTGCAGCGATTTCAGTGCCTGCAATTCTCTGATGCCGGTATCAATCCACAGGCTTGCTTTTTTCTCGATAAACTCGGACAGTCCGGGTATATTATTGCGATGAGAATTATTGCCGGCTCAAAGAAAGGAATGAATTTACTCAGCCCCAATACGCAGAGTTCCCGGCCGATTACCGACCGGGTTAAGGAGTCGCTTTTCAGTGTTCTTTACAAATATGATTTGCCGAATGGCGCCAAAGTCGCCGATGTGTTCTCCGGCGTCGGCTCTCTGGGATTGGAGGCATTGAGCAGGGGGGCGGAATTTGTAACGTTCGTCGAAAAGGACCCGAGGATTATTGCAATCCTGAATAAGAATATAGAAAGGGCGGGTTTTGCTAAAGCGTCAAAAGTCATAAGAACGAACGCCTTTAAGCTTGGCGCTGTTGTTGGCTCCGGCGTGGAAAAATACGGACTTGTTTTTGTTGACCCGCCTTATGTTGCGGCTATGAACGTTCAGGCGGATTCGGCTTTGGGCGGTTTGCTGGAATTATTGGGCGAGCAGGTGACTGCCGATGGAATTGTCATTGTAAGGACAAGCGGGGATGTGACTCTATTGGAACGGTACGGTCAGTTTCAAATCGCCGAGCGTCGTCAATGGGGTACAATGGCGGTAACGATACTTGAGAAAAACAAATGACGAATAAACAGACGGCGATAAAAGTCATCAAGTGTTTGCAGCGGAGCGGTTTTCAGGCCCTGCTGGCCGGCGGCTGCGTGCGCGATATGCTTTTGGGACGACGTGCCAAAGATTACGATGTCGCTACGGATGCACAACCACAAGACGTGATAAGATTATTCAAACGCACGCTGAAGGTCGGAGCAAAGTTCGGTGTTGTAATCGTCCTGATCGAAGGCCGGCGGGTGGAAGTCGCCACGTTCAGGACCGAGACCGGCTATGCAGACGGCAGGCACCCCGGCTCGGTCGAGTTTACCACCGCCGCCGAAGATGCCGGCCGGCGTGACTTTACCATCAACGGTATGTTTTATAATCCCCTTGAAAAACAGGTTATCGATTACGTCGATGGTCAGGCCGACCTCAAGAGCCGAATTGTTCGGACTATCGGCAAGCCTTCCGAACGGTTCGGCGAAGATTACCTGCGAATGCTGCGGGCGGTACGTTTCTCCACTCAGCTTGATTTTGAAATAGAATCGTCAACGTGGTCGGCTGTTTGCCGCAATGCGAAAAAAATCGCTAAGATAAGCGGTGAACGCATAGCAATGGAATTGGAGGGTATCCTCGTGCATCCGAATCGTGTCGCAGGGGCGTCGATGCTTATCGAGAGCGGTTTGGTGAATGTGATTTTCCCCGGTTTTGCGGGTGAGCAGGCAAAATCAGCGATTGCCGTTTTAGGCCAACTGCGAAGTAAAGTCGATTTTGCCCTGGCGCTGGCCTGTTTTTTTGCCGGATGTGAGACAGAATTTGCCGTCCGAAGCTGCCGGATTCTTAAACTAAGCAGAAACCGAAACAAACATATAAAATTCTTATTGGTTAACAGAAGTAAACTGCTTGATAAGCAGATGTCTTTGGCTGATTTGAAGAAGCTTCTCGCCCAGCCGTATTTCTGGGACCTGTACGAGCTGCAAAGGGCGATACAAAAAGCTTCCGGCCACGGCAGGAAAAGCATTGCCCCGCTGATAAATCTGCGCCGTAGAATAAAGGCGCTTGGTGACGTTGATCTGCAGCCCGAACCGCTGCTCAACGGTCACGATTTAATCCGATTAGGCGCCGTGCCCGGCCCGGCCCTGGGACAACTGGCCGAGGAAATGTACATAGCCCAGCTCGAAGGCACATTGCACACAGCCGAACAGGCCGGGAAATGGGCGAAAAAGTGGCTGCAAAAACACTCGAACCACCTGTGATCTTTTCCGTGATTTCGCTCGTTTAGTTCCGCAATGCGCAGTTGGCAAGCATCCCTTGATGTAATACTATCTAACTGGCGAAGTAAGGATACAATACTCCGACAACCCAAATGTGCCGGTATGCCCAAAAAAATATTGACATAAGGCAGACATTGTCATATATTCTGAAGAATGAAGGTTTTTCGCTGGGATAACGATAAGAACGAGTGGTTGATAAAACACCGAGGTGTTTGTTTTGAGCAGGTTGTTCTGCTGTTAGACGGACAGGAAGTTCTTGAAGTGCTGGATCATCCGAATCAAAAGAGGTATCCAGGACAGAGGATTGCGATTGTAAATATCGACAATTATGCTTATCTTGTTCCTTACGTACAGGAGGAAGAGGATATTTTCCTGAAAACGATAATCCCCAGCAGGAAAGCGACCCGCGAATACTTAGGGACAATAAAATGAACAAAAAAAATGTGAATAAAGAAGAGAAAGATATTCTTGGTTCGTATGAACAGGGCCAATGGAGACCTGTGAAGAATCGCAAGCGGGAAGTTAAGAAACTTCAACAATATGCCCAAAATACGCTGCGGAAAGACAAGAGAATCAACATTCGGATGTCTTCGAAGGATTTGGATCAAGTCAGGGTAATGGCGACCCAACAGGGCATTCCCTATCAAACGCTGATATCCAGTATCATCCATAAATACGTATCCGGATACTTAAAAGAGAAAGAAACGGCATAGCATACCACTGTTTGCAGATCAGTGGCGGCTTGAATTATAATGAGGCCTTTTACACTTTTAATTAAACCATCCGGATCGGATTGTAATATTGACTGTGCATACTGCTTCTATAAGGACAGGGACACTTCGGTCGGTACAGGCAAACAGCGAATGAGCGCCGAGGTGCAGGAGAGACTTATAAAAGATTATATGCGGCTGGGCTTTGAAGTTTCGGGTTTTGCCTGGCAGGGGGGCGAGCCCACGCTGATGGGTGTGGATTTTTTCAGAAGGGCGGTGGAGTTGCAGAAAAAGTACGGCACCCCCGGCCAACAGGTCAGCAATACCCTCCAGACCAATGGAGTTTTGCTGGACGATGACTGGTGCCGGTTCTTTCGCGATAACAACTTTCTTCTCGGCATCAGCATCGACGGGCCGAAAGAGTTTCACGACCGGTACCGGCTCGACCACTCCGGCAAAGGAACCTTCGACAGGGTAATACGGGGTATAAAAGCCTGCCAAAAGCATGAGGTTCAATTCAGTGCCCTTGTTCTGCTTAATAATTACAACGTTGAAAAGCCGGATACTCTGTTCGAGTTCTGTATCGAGAATGACCTGACATATTTGCAATTTATCCCTTGTGTTGAGACTGATCCATCGACTGGCAAAATCGCCGATTTTTCAATTACGCCGAAGCAGTACGGCGATTTCTTGTGTCGTTTATTCGACCTCTGGTACGCCTATGGCCCGGAAAAGCTCAACATTCGTGAATTTGACTCGTTGATAACCCACTATGTAATGGGCAAGCATACGATCTGCACTTATAGCAAACAATGTGCCGGCTTCGTCGTTATCGAACATTCGGGCGACGCCTTTTGCTGTGAATTCTTTGTCGAGCCGCAGTGGCGGCTGGGAAACATTTTTGAGACGCCCCTGGAGAAACTCGCCGGCGACAGCAAAAGGCGAACCTTTGCCCGCAACAAGGAAAAGCTATGTAACAAATGCCTCGTATGCAGACACCTCGATATCTGCCGCGGCGGCTGTATGAAAGACAGAATCCGCTTGAACGAAAATCAGACCAGTGGGGAGAGTTATTTCTGCGAAAGTTATAAGCATTTCTTCGATTACACTCTGCCGAGGTTCATGCAAATCGCGGCTGCCATAAAAAACGGCTCGATCGGCAGGCACACACGCTCAGCCGACAGGATAAGGCTGTGTATAGAGAAGTAGAAGCGAAAACAGTGTTTCAAGATAAAATAACTGGCATAATTGGTGCATTCCTGCTATCATTTTGCTTTGAAATTTAGGAGAAACTATGAATATGCATCATTATACGCGCAGAGATTTTCTAAAGGCGATGGGTATAGGGGCGGTCGCGTTCGGGATGCCGGCGTCTTTGTTTGCCGGGCGGAAGAATCGGCCGAACGTGCTTTTTATCGCCGTGGATGATCTACGCCCGCAGCTTGGCTGCTACGGCCATAAACAGATGATTTCGCCCAATATCGACCGGCTGGCTTCGGATGGCGTGACTTTCC
>DQCG01000128.1 GCA_003533825.1 Phycisphaerales bacterium | reverse complement strand
CGCCGTCCAGCGAGGTCCACCATTGCCGGGCTCGGCTCAGCACGATTTCCGGTTTCTGTTTGCGATAGTAAAGAGCTACCTGGCGCCTGGCGATTGTCCACAGCCATACCCAGAGCGTGCCGCGATCAGGCCTGAAATTCCGTGCCGAGCGAGCAGCGGCGAGAAACGTCTCCTGCACCAGGTCGGATATAGCAGCCGAGTCACCACCTGTAAGACGGAATACATTTCTCCAGACCGGCTCGGCGTAAGCTTCATAAAGTTCCAGCCACGCCTGCTGGTCGCCCTTCTGCAAGCCTTGTGCAATTTTTAGCTCTGTATCCTTATCCATGTACAGCCTTAGTCAGTCGCCGGCACTATTTAAAGCTTAATGGCCATCATAATATAGTTTGCGCTTCAGGGCCAAAATGTATCGCGAAAATTCTTCGACTTGTGTTTATGCGCCTGATTATAGGAGTATCGGCGCCGAATGCCGAAAAAAAATAAGAAAAAGCTTCAAGTCATTTTTCCACAATAGTAAAGGGAAAACGCAATGAATATCCCTATCAATCTCATAGGCTGCGATTTTCCCGGCGGCACTTCGTAAAGCCAGCCTATAAATCTGTCGATTCGAATACAAAATGAAGAGAATTGAGGGTATTAAAAATGAACGAAAACAGTGATCGAAGAACAGAGAAAAGACTGCGTTATTATTGGCCCATCTGGTTTGCCGAGAACGCTAACCGCGACCTCTCACAGGGGCAAATGGTTGATGTTTCCAGCAGGGGTGCGGCATTTACCTGCTACGCCGATGATGATTGTCCTTACCTCGGCCAGAATATAACGGCCCGGTTCAGCGTCCCGCGTTATGGTCCTGATGATTCGTTCGATATGGCCAACTTCACACGTTCGGGCTATGTCTGCCGGATCGAGAACGTCAACAATTTTACACGTCGGGTCGCCGTTCAGTTCGCCGAACCGCTTCCCTTCAGGCCCGGTGAACAAGACAACAGCGAATCCGATACGAAGCAAACGCTCGAAACCGTAACGTCATAATCGAACAAAGCTGGATTTGTTTTCAATAATCAGCCCGAAATTTGTCTATCTGTCTTCTGCCCTCTGTCCTCCGTTTTCCGTCTTCCGTTAAAAGCTGTCAAGAACCTGCTGCATTTTTTGCCGGTATTCAAGAAATGCGTTTCTGCCTTCTTCGGTAAGACGTAAAAGCGTTCGCGGAATCTTCTCCACAAACTCCTTTTTAATCTCAACGTAGCCGGCCGCTTCCAGCTTGCTCAGGTGCGAGGACAGATTTCCCCGCGTCAGTTTGGTCTGGTTCATCAGGAAAAGAAAATCGGCACTTTCCACCACGGACAGGGTGGCCACGAGCAGCAGCCTGGCTGGCTCGTGAATCACGCGATCAATCTCTGTAAGCGGCTGAAGATTTTCTCTGTCAATTTCCTGTTTGGCCATCTAAGACCTCCTGTCCGGGCTTCGGGTACTTACGCAGAAATATTGCAAACTGTACTAATCCGAAGGGAATGAGCAGACTTCCCATCACAGCAAAGTACAGCAGCGTGCCGGTCTCGACGGTTTCGAAATCGAGTACGGATAGAACAATACCGCTCAACAGCGACCAGCCGGCAAAGATATAGTACCGGATTGCCCCCGATTTTGATGCCAGAGAGCTGAACATCCCCGCCAAAATCGTCCCGCCCCAGAATGGGCACCATCTCAGCCAGAGATTGAAATCCCGTATATTACCGAAAAAGAAAAAAACCACGGCCATCACTGCAATCACGACAAGCGTCACGAGAAGGATGCCGGCGATTACCGACTTCGGTTTGTCAGGGATGAGCTTGACATAGCCGATCCGGGGATGGGTGAACCGCCTCCTCATCAGGGCCAGCAGAGGGCCGAACAGAAAAACCGGAAGGGCCAGCATAAATATCAAAAAACGCGAGAACATGCGGGTGGATATGGCCAGCATACAAATACCCATAACCAACTCCATCAGCCCATCCTGCTGGGACTGCCTGAACGTATTCTGCTCGATATTCTTAAAGTCTATTTCCTGTGCCATGATTAAATACCTTAAATGAGCACAATCTGCCATACATACCAGCTTGCTATACAAACCAGTTTATAATATAGACGCGCTAAAGTCAAGTTTGTTGCGAATTTTTTTTAAATATTTTGATCTTTCTTATATGCCCTTTGTATAAAGTAAGTTACAGGTGATATTTTTTGCTTTTTTGAAGGTATTTTTGTATTTTTCACATCAGCATGAACCGCCGCACCTGCTTACTTTGTGAATTCTGCTTGATTCAAACGTTTATATATAAGAAGGTATGCAGATGACGGCACAAACTTAATGCACAATATCGAGAATTTAACAAATTGAAAGGGATGGCTATGCAGTGTCATGAAGTAGATTACGAAATCCTTGGGGACGATATGCAGATTGTTGAGATCGAGCTGGATCCAGGTGAAACAGTCGTCGCCGAAGCCGGAGCGATGAATTATATGCACGATGGAATTACTTTCGAAGCCAAGATGGGCGATGGTTCTACTCCCGGCGAAGGAATCATGGGCAAGCTGCTCAGTGCCGGCAAACGGGTGTTAACCGGCGAATCGATTTTCATGACACATTTCACCAACAGCGGTTCAGGCAAAAAACGCGTATCGTTCGCCGCCCCGTATCCGGGCCAGATCATCCCTCTCGATATGCAAAAACTCGGCGGTACGCTTCTGTGCCAGAAGGATGCCTTCCTCTGTGCGGCCAAAGGCACCAAGGTCAGCATCGCTTTCACCAAGCGGCTCGGGGCCGGCTTCTTCGGCGGAGAGGGCTTCATCCTCCAGAAGCTTCAAGGCGATGGCATGACGTTCGTGCATGCCGGCGGAACCGTCGTTCCCATCGATCTGAACGGCCAGACAATCCGCGTGGATACAGGCTGCATCGTCGCTTTCACTACCGGCATCGATTATTCCATCGAGCGGGCCGGCAATCTGAAGTCAATGTTCTTCGGCGGCGAAGGTTTATTCCTCGCCACCCTGCGGGGAACNNGAGGATTAGGCGACCTGATAGGCGGGAGCTGAGCTTGAATTAAAGAAAAGGCAAGGTAAAACTGCTTTATTGATATTTATCTGCTTTGATTTGTTATTAAAAACACCTTTGAGATGTTGAAGGATGCTAACCAACCAAAGAGGTAAAAAACAAGACCTAAAGACAATTGCGCAGACGTTCCAAATGTTCTATAATTTCCATAGATTCCTTAGCCTGGCATAACGGTCTCAACTGTTCGAAAACATACTCCCAATCCAATCGTTTCTGCTGTCTTACTATGACGGTTTCAATATCCGCCCAGTCTCTGGCTCTATCCGCAAACGATTTGAGAACTACCAGGTCTTCAGCCGAACAGGTAGTTAGCAGCAGTCCCGGCAGAAACTCGAACGGGCTCGCTCTTGATACCATATTTTCTTCAAAAGCAATCCCACCAAATGCAACATCTATCGGGATTTCTTCATTAGTTACAAGCAACAGGACTCGATTCGTCAGGGCGAATTCCCGTGCATCGGGTATCCGGCCCTTATATAACTTTAACAGCTCATCTACATAATGTTCTTCCTGTCCAAAGCCCGCCAAAATCGTAAGGTCAATATCGTTAGTCAGACGCGGTTGCCCCCAGCGCTGAAGTGCAATCCCCCCGATAAAGCAATATCGCCAGTCTCGCTCAGACAATAGACGGTTCAGTTCTGCTGCTGTTCGAAAGAGCGCCTTCATAAATGTAACCGAGCAAAGATTTGCTGCTGTTCCACAAGCCCCGATGTGGCTGCCGGTGGATAATGAAGCAGTGCAGATTCAAAAGCATCTGATAATTGTTCGATAGCAGCGGCGGTATCACTATTACGAATAGCCTCGGCTCGCAACCTTTCCAGCATAGAACCCGCTTTTTGCCATCCGGCCAGCCATCGGCGAATATCTTCTTTTTCCGACTCGTTCATAAATTATATTATATAGAAAGCTGTATTAGTTCGTAACAAAAAACTAAACTCACATTTAAAAATAAGTGACTTTTATGCTTTTAACACTATCTCACAACAAAAGGCGAAAGTTCGCGGAGCTGGTTGATTATCGGGGGGAGTTTTTCGATGGTGTAGTCGACCTCTTCTTCGGTATTGTATCTGCTCAGGCTGAAGCGTATTGAGCCGTGGGCGGCGGTAAAGGGTACACCCATCGCTCGGAGGACGTGGCTTGGTTCGAGCGAGCCGGACGTGCATGCCGAGCCGCTGCTGGCGCAAATTCCATATTTATCCAGCATCAGCAGGATCGCTTCGCCCTCGATGTACTCGAA
>DQCG01000331.1 GCA_003533825.1 Phycisphaerales bacterium | reverse complement strand
GATCGTAAATCGTGCCGGTCTGGCTGGGATTTACAAGTAGGGCACTATTCGTATCGGCGTCGTTGACGTCGTCGAAGTCGGTGCCAAAATAGACATTGTGAGTTGCAGCAAAAACACCCGGACTCCAGGTTAGTGCCACATCCCTCTCGGCGAGGGTCGCTTCGTCGCTCGGATTCGGATTTGTAGCGGGTCCGCGTTCAGGTGCTCCCGACCGCAGTCCTGTCCCCACAGGCGGCACGCCATCATGAACGACCGCATCGACGACCAACTGGTGGAAAGCAACTCCTTCGCCGCCTATCAGAGCAACAACATACTCTCCAACACTGCTGACGTCTCCAAGCCATGTTCCGTGCCACATTCCGTTGCCAAGGTTGGTGATTTCCGGGTCGATGCCTTCGTTTCCTCCGAGATAATCGCCGCCTTCATCATCGGGAGCCGACCAGACTTCGGGGAAGGCCCAAACGTCTCCGCCACCTTCCCATGTAATTTGGATATTCATAGTCATCGTTCCGCCATCACTTCCCGGAGCAGGCAAATAGAAACGGCCCTCTCCCGATGCTTCGAGAACCTGTGCTCCTTCGTTCCACCATCCTTCAACTATTCCATCGATGAGAAATTCAGGATCTTGCAGCTCTGGTTTATAGGCAAAATGAGTAGGTTCGTGAGGCTCTACATCAAATTCCCACACGGCAGCACACCAACCGTCGGCACCGGCGAAGTCCGGCGGATTCAGGTCTTCGGCCTGAATGTTGCCGCTGAGAATCAGCGCTAAAACAAAAGAAACTAAAAGAATCCCTTTTCTATACATGATATTCCTCCTTCAAGGGATTAGGTTATATTCAATATTTTACTTATACCAAATATTTGCCCTCTGGTCAAGAATAATCCGTGCAAGACTATGCAAGTGAGAAAAGGGAGATTTATAAATATTTGTTGTTTTTGTAACACTATGAATTTAAGATGACTGAGTGCTGTAATCTTTAATGCTTCGTACGTGTTACGGATATCCAATGTGCAAAGGAGAGATTAATGCTTTCAGCTTCACTACTTGCAGCGGCGCGTGTAACGACCATCGATATGGTTATTGTATGGGTGTACCTGATTGGGATCATGGTTCTGGGGATTGCAGCCGGCTACCGCAGGAAGACTACAAGCGAGCAGTTCTTTTTGGCCGGCAAAACGCTTCCATGGCCTATGGTCGGGGCAGCACTGTTCACGGCTAATATTTCGACAATTCACCTGGTTGGTCTTTCCGCATCGGGCTTTAGCGAGGGAATTGTCGTCGGGAATTTCGAGTGGATGGCATCGTTCTGCTTGATTATGCTGGGTTTAATATTCGTACCGTTTTATCTGCGTACGAAAATAAATACTTTGCCCGAATTTCTGGAAAGGCGTTATAACAAAACCTGCCGAATGATTCTGGCAGTGATTTGTATCTGGTCGGCGTTACTGGTTCATATCGGTGTCAGCCTGTTTGCCGGTGCGACTGTATTCGAGTATTTCTTCGGCATTGATCCGACGGCAGCGATTGTCATCATTGCGGTCATCACAGCAATCTACACCATTCTTGGCGGTCTCAAGGCGGTCGTTGTCACGGACTCTATCCAGGCTGTGCTGCTCTTGCTCGGTTGCATTCTCCTTACCGTGTTCGGTTTGAGAGCCCTCGGCGATGTTGGGATCCATAGCTGGGCTGATCTGCGCGCTGCAACCAAGCCGAATCAACTCAGTATGGTTCATTCTCTTAGGGATGTGAACGGCAACTTTACACCCTATTCGTGGTTTACGGTCATGATTGGCTATCATGTGCTTGGTATTTGGTACTGGTGTACGGACCAGACGATTGTCCAAAAAACCCTGGGTGCCAAGGATATGCGAAACGCCAAACTCGGTGCCGTATTTGCCGGTGTTCTGAAGATCCTACCTTTGTTCTTTATGGTGTTTCCAGGCGTATTGGGCTATATCCTTTTCAAATCTGATATTGGTGAAGCGAATGAAACGCTCGTGGTTATGATTGACAAATTGCTGCCCCCAGTCATCAAAGGACTGTTCGCTGCGGGTCTTCTGGCTGCTGTTATGAGTACAGTGGAAGCAGCATTGAACAGTACCGCAACCGTTACAGCCGACGACCTCGTCAAACACCTCTGGCCCAACATCCAGGACCGTACACTGGTTCTCATTGGTCGTATCACCGCGGGTGTTGTCATCGTGCTGGCAATGTTGTGGTCTCCATACTGTGGGAGATTTGAAAATATTTTCGTGGTGATTAATCAGGTACCTATGATGTTTGCCCCGGCTATTACCACAGTATTCGTTCTGGGTGCGTTCTGGAGTCGCGGTACTAAACAAGCGGCCATGGCAACCTTTGCGGTCGGTGTTGTCATTGGCTTTGTTTACTTTATCGCCGATCTCCCTCACGATGTGAGCGCCAATGAGGTTTTACCTGCTATCCAGGCCAAACGCGTGACGAACGACAGAATCGTAGAGCAATGGATAGCGGTTCCTAAGACGCAGAAGCAAGCCATACTGGGAGCTGGTGTTGCTGCTGATAAGCTAATTGATGATTGGAAAAAGATACCCTATAGCGTCAGCAAGGCCGTGATTAAAACGAATAAGTGGACAAGGGAAGAGGATGCTAAACAAAGAATAACTACGGAATATATGGCTTTGCCTCTCCGTCATTTACAGCCGGCACTGGATGCTAACGTGGCTGCATCAGATACCTTCATAAAGACGAATGGTTCGGTGCCAGAGACAGAATTCACAGCCGCACTCGCAACAGGGACATTACCATCTGCCTGGATAGCAGCGAATTACGGTAATGTTACTCACGGTTTAGGCATTCCGTTTATGATGATGGGTCTGATTTTACTGACTATGTGCATTATTGTCTACGTGATAGTAAGCCTGAGAACAAAGGCACCGACGCAGGAAGAATTGGATGCAATGGGCTGGCGTGCCCCCCTTAAGGTATTGACCGAAACGAAAATTAAAGGCCTGACCGATCCTCGTATAATCGCCCTGGGACTCGTTGTTCTGATGGCTACTCTCTATGTTATCATGCATTAGATGAAGAGCCGTCGTTATAAGTTACTAATAATAGCTGACGTCCGCCGTCCCTAACCACCCGGTACCTTCACCGCCCCATTTATCAATATACTTGTCTTCCAAAGTAGGAAGATTCTTCTCAGGAGTGATTTTTCTCCATTTGACATGACCGTCACCGAACAACTGACTCCGGCCGGTAGCTCGTGGATTTGGAGATTTAGCCCTGGCCTGAGAGCTGGCATAGTAGGTATCATTCCAGGACCATCCATCTCGACCATGGTTATAACGATAGGCCGAATCATTCTGATCCAGATTCAGAATCTCTGCCATAAGCAATCGCCTGGCGTTCGGTATCTTTCCCGTCAAATCCAGTTTGGTGCTCGGACCACATTCGTCGTCATTTAACAGGTCAGCCCTGCCGAAATAGCTGTAGGCAAATTCGGCAAAATCGTGATTGGGCCAATTGACGAGCCTGACAAAATCCTTATAAAAATCACCATTACATGTGGGGCACGTAATCATATCCGTCGCTATGCCGTTTTCCTTGTAGTTCTTGTCGAACGCGTTGATATAGGGATTGATGCCCGGGATATTCCACATGGTTACGCCTTTGTATTCCTCGGATTCGTCGTTGATATAATGGGGATAGGCTTGCCCTTGCCATTTAATGACTATTGACATCAACTTGTCATCGTTGTCCCCACTGTACATGTTAATAGCATGGCCCCATTGTCTGAGTCGGTTGCCGCAACTGATCCGTCTGACAGCATCTCTGGCTTTTCTCAGCCCGGGCATTAGAATTCCCATCAGCACGGCAATGATGGCTATGACAACTAATAATTCGATGAGTGTAAAACCTCTTTTTTTAACCATCTTTGGACCCACCGGAGAAGACAGTCATAAAGTTCGTTTATTATAACTATTTTTTCTATTAACCTCAAACTGTTTATCGATTATTGTCTTACTGGTATGAGTCTTCCTGAATAAAGTTTGCTGTTCCAATTAAACATATTCAGAGTAAGATATTTGCGTGTTTTGTTCGTATTCTTGGTGTTGGACGTGATTCGAGCCATACGAAATATAAATATCTCTTTAGACGCATATGAGTATTAGGGGAATATAAAATGAAAGAGCAAGCAACAGTAGTAACTGCAATCTTGGTCTTCTTGTCTTGGCACGTAGTTCAAGTGGAAAATTTTTCTTCTGTTTTGTGTGAGGTTCCTTGCCAGTAAGCAAACCAGTATTCATCCCATGCGAAAAGGCTTAAAATCTTTGTAAACCCTATAAATTCAGTCAAAATAAATAGTAAATAGTCAAGAACATATATAAAATTTTCTCATTTTTTAATCTTCACTTTCACCGTGAAATGCGTCATTAGTAATAGAAGCGGTCTGGTCTCTTGCATGATTTAGAAAAGTAGGGGCAGTTGTTCTCAATAATTACGGATTTTGATACAGATTCCGGTCAGGGCTTGGGCTGACGGGTATGTGATTAACTCATGAAAGGAGAGGAACAATGCGCAGGCGAAAAGGTTTTTCGTTGGTTGAGCTGCTTACGGTCATTTCAATCATTTCACTTCTGATGGCGATATTGCTGCCGGTGCTGCACCGGGTCAGGCGGAACGCGCGTGCGGGCGTCTGCCAATCGAACCTGAGGCAATGGGGCATGGTCTACAAAATGTACACGGACGAATTTGACGGTAGGCTGCCCCGAGACTACGGGGAATTTGCATGGTACTATCCTATCAGTAATTACTACAGCAATGATGCTAAAATACTTTTTTGCCCCACGGCCAGGAAAGCTGCGGATCCCTATGGAACAGATTTAAGACCGCCGTTCGGCGGGACATTTCTGGCGTGGGGCCATTTCGAGCCACGCGATTCAAGGCCCGCATGGGACACGTGTGGAAGCTACGGGCTGAATAAATGGGCTTATAAACCGGAAGTAAAAAAAGATAAAGATGAAAATGAAGTAGACATACCGAAAGTCAGGTTTGTATCCAAACGAATGGTTATAATACCGCGCATGTCTTCCGGGGTGATTGAAGATCCAAATGCAACACCACTTGCGAATCCCTATTGGGATACGGCTTACGTACGCAATTCAAACAACATACCTCTGGTTTTCGACTGTAGCTGGCTATATGCTCGTTTCGTTGAGGATGCTTCCCCCCCGCCTAAAGATGCTGATTCCGGAATAGGTTTTTTCGGTTATGCAAATCCCGTATGTATGGACAGGCACAGCGGCGGGATTAACAGTGTCTTTATGGATTTCTCTGTCAGAAAAGTGGGACTCAAAGAGTTGTGGACTCTTAAGTGGCATGGACGATACAATACGGCCGGACCGTGGACCAGGGCCGGCGGCGTCACACCCGAGAGGTGGCCGAAATGGCTGCGAAACTGCAAGGATTATTGAGGGAAAACTCGGGACCGAAAACTATAGACAGCAACTATTTACGATAACAGAAGCCTAGGGAATAAAGGAGTGCGCCTGACCCGTAGGGGGTAGATTTTTCAATGAGCTTTTGTCGGTGGGCTAAAGCCCGCCCTGCATTACTAACCGGTATTTTTCAGTAGTCCTTAAAGCTTCTCATCCATTCGGGCCAGTCGGCCGATTGGGCGTTGCCTGCTTTGGTCCAGACGTTTGCCATATTGAATCCGCGATACCAGTTTAGCGTCCAGAGCTCTTTGACCCCGATCTTTCTGACGGACCAATCCATAAACAGGCCGTTTATATATCCATTGTGACGATTGATGCAGACCCGTTTCATTTCACCTCCACCCCCGGTTTTTACTACATCACCCGGGTACTCGGGAGGATGGTCCGTATCAAGCGGATACACATCGTACCAGATGCAGTCGAACAACAAAGGAATCTCGGTGGCGCCTTTGACGTTTACGGTTCGCCAATAATCTTCCGATCTGGATGAACCGGCAGGCGTATTGTATGCCAGCTCATTCATGCCGTAGCTGCCGTAATCGCCATTCTCCTTCGGCCCGGCCCACCCTGGATCGTCAGAAGGTAATCCGGCTCCAAATACGCCCCACGCCGCGAAAGTGCCTCGGGCTCCTTCCGACATGGGTTTTATTGCCGTGGGACAGAGACGGATTTTGGGTTCCTGATAGTAAGAACGCAAAGCACCGATCCATGTGCCGTTAATCCCGACGCCATAGCCATCCATGAATAACCCGTTATTGTCATCGGTATACATAGCGAACACGAGGGCCCATTCGTGCATATTGGCCTTGCACGCCGCCGTCATGGCCTGCTTTTTGACTCGCTGCAATGCCGGCATCAGAATCGCCATCAGTAACGCAATGATAGCGATTACTACTAAAAGCTCTATTAGCGTAAAGCCGTTTCGTTTATACATGATTTTTGCCATTCGCTTACAGAGAAATACAATTCGTTTCGCTGGTATGTTTGGCTGCCATAATTATAGCACATCGATGAGATATTTTCAAATGTTGTGGATGAATTTCTTGCACTCAACATGCGATTCGCTTCGCTGACTGTATTCGGGGATAATGACAAAGGCCATAGTCCTTTTGATTAGTCAAAAGGATTA
>DQCG01000039.1 GCA_003533825.1 Phycisphaerales bacterium | reverse complement strand
GTACGCTTGTTCTCGGACTAGATATATTTTCACTGGTGCTGCAATCGATCCTGCATTATCTTGTTTGTCCTGATTCATAAGGTTCTCCTTTGCGCCGCATACCAAAAGTCTTAGCACTTGCCTGATTCTATGCTAGTTGCTGTAAAAAACCAGGGCCTATACCGAATCAATCAGTATAGGCCCCGAAATTATTCAAGTCCTGCTGTTATTTCCGCTAAAACGGATTTACTACTCAGCAGCCTCTCTCGGCTGATACAGCCGAATATCATCAATATACATTTTGCCTGAACCTCCCGGGATCGTCATATTGCCCTGAGTACCAAGACCAATAAATATCCTATCCACGTCAGTCAGGATTATGCCCTGATCGGTCAAGGTCTGAAGCGGGATTACCCACTCTGTCCAAGTATCGATTTGTGCCGCAGCCGGATCATCGTGTACTACTACCGCAGGCGTACCGTTGCTGTTGGATACGGCCACATAAAGTGGATCTGCAGAGTTGCTCTCGATGCCGATATCCTGATTCGCCCACTGTGGACTCACCGAGCCGGTTGTTGTGACGTTTGAGAAAACGACCTGACAAGTCAGGGCCGCATCGTGGCTAGTCAATGCCAGGCCAACGTAAACATTCGATGTCATCGGAATGTTCATCGGAAGGGCACTGGCGACCGATTGCCACGTGGTGCCGTTAGCCGAATGCGAAACCGTGAAGTTGCCGGCCGCATCGCGTTCCAGCTTCACCCAATGAGGCGCCGTGATCCCGGTCTCATTCGTGTCGAAACTGGTTCCATCTGTGGCCGTGCGCCCTTGAGAGGCGACACCATTTCCGGATGTTATACATGCAAAAGCATGTTTCGAACCGGCCTCTAGTGTCTCTCGGATCATCACGCCGGCTTTCGCCCAATCATGGGTGTTCTGAACGCTCTCGACCCTTGCAATAATTGAGCCGGGGCCAGTGAGTATCTTGTAGGCAAAGTGGAATTCGTCCACCATGTTCCAGATATCCGCGCCGGAAGCGGTCATCGTGTAGGTGCCTACCGGATCCTCGACAAAGCTGCCGACCGAACCGGGACGCCCCCGGAACCAGATTGACAATTCTGAAACGCCTTCTTCGGTCCAATCACGAGGGTAGCTCAGTGTCAGCTCAACCTCTGAGTACTTGGCGAAGCCCTGTTTATTATTGTCGTAAGACAAAGGCATTGATTGGTTGCCCCCATTGACAATAGCCTCCTCAGTGTATGACAGGGTTGTCTCATCTCCGACTGCTGAGCCGGTGCCGTTACCAGCAGAGTAATCTTCAGTTCCCGGCGAGCCATAACCAAGCCCATCATGCCAGGAATACCATATCTGATTTTCGTCCGCATCGTAATCCTCAAAATCATCCACGACCAGGAAATCGCCTGTTGTGAAGCTCCAGATGTTGCCCACCCACGGACTGTCCGAATGAACGCTGTTAACTTCGTCGATTCGCCAGTAGTATGTAGTAGCCCAGGTCAGCTTGCCAGGATCACAATTCTCATCACCGAGGATTTTGGTGCCTTTATACTCGGGTGATGTTGTGTCTGCATTCTTCACGACGTTTTCGTCAATCCCTAAAAACACCTCATGCGAGTCTACATAATCTCCCGTAATCCACGTAAGGATGGGATTGGTCTTAACATCTATTGCACCATTCGGCGGTTTTGGACTGCTGGCCCTCATTGGCGGTGAGAACGCCGCCTGTGGGATAATCTGCTTTTCAGTAGAAGGACTCTCCCAGGATAGCTGGGCCAGGGCTGTACCGTCACGCTCGTGGTATTCCATCATAATCGGATACCGCTTACTGCCAATAAGATCGATACCTACACTCTTATACTCGAACACAGCCGGATTCTCCCAACCATCGACAAGCTGTTGGTCATTGATCCAGAGACGCACGCCATTGTCGACGTGGGGATAGAACGTGTATGGTTCACTAAAGGCAACCTCCAATTCGCCAATCCATCTAACAGAGAACTCATTTGCCGAGACTGTATTCGGATCCGGGGAATCTACACCCCAGTCGAAGTTGATGCCGGGATCTGTGCGGACCAAAACTGGCTCGCCGACCAAATCTCTGTTGGAATAATACACACCCTTCAAACCCCCGGTGGGCGTTGTAATTGTAAAGCTCCAGACGTTGCCCGTATGTGTGTCGGCACTATCAAACTCATCGACCCGCCAGTAGTATGTTTTGCCCAACTCGAGCGGCCCGGGATCATAACTTTTCTGAATCTGGGGAGTACCTCCGGTGGCATTCTTCACAGTTTCATAGTCGTCACTGAAATATATCGTATGCATGAGCCCGCCCCAGCCCTGGGTCCAGTTTAGAGTCACATCCGGATCCACGAACTTGGCGCCGTCAGCCGGATTTGGCTTCCAGGCCGTTTTTGGGGGAACCGAGAAGCTCCAGATGTTACCCTTCCAGGGGCTATCCGGATGAGTATCACGGACCTCATCGATCCGCCAATAGTACGTTGTGCCTGGCACGAAACCGTCAGGGTAGGCAAATCCCGGAATACCGGCAATATAAAACGTTGTTGCGTGGTTACTACGATACACCTCTGAATTGCGAGTGCCATTGTTTACATCATCGAAATTGTCGCCCAGATACACATCGTGCGAATCGGCAAGATCTCCTGGAGACCAATTTAATGTCGCCCATGTGGCCTCAAGTATGATATCATCAGCGGGTTCAGGGCTATAGGCATACGGATTTGGTTCACCGGTCATAGCGAAGCCTACTTCTACATCGCTTAGCGCGTGGTCATAAATCCGAACGTCATCGATGAGTCCTATCATTACCCTTTCACCATTAGGCCAGCCACCTATTGCAACTGTGTTCGTTATATTATCTGTGTCTAAGGTAATATCCCCTATGTTGGAAGGAGTATCCAGCTTGCCATCCACGTACAACTTCACATCGGACGTTCCACCTCCGTCAAATACGACTCCCACATGGTGCCACTGACCGTCCGAGACTTCCATAGTACCTGTAATGAATCCCCCCTGCACCTCACAGCGCAAGGCGAGAAGCTGGCCGCCTCCCCATCCAGCATTTTCACGCACCGTAAAGCGGTTTCCTGTTGAGTTTGCTCCCCAAGATACAATGGTGTCGTTTGAACTGACTTCGCTCGTTTTGATCCAGGCTGTGACGCTACGTGGATTATTGCCGCCGATCCCTGTGTAACTGTTGGCCTGCACGAAATCGCCAGTCGCACCTGTAAATTCCAGTGCATAGCTGGTGTTTGCTCCGGAAGCTAAACTAGTGTCGGCCCAAGTGACCGATCCTCCCCCCACAATCGTAGCATCTGTAGCAGGAGAATCAACTTCGGACTTAACTACCGCACCGGAGCCTTCCTCGAACCTCCACCAAGCTACAAGATCTGCCCTGGCTATACTCATAGTAATGAAAATTAGACAGGAAACACAGGTAACCAGATTAGTCAGTTTTCTACACATAATGATCTTCCTTAAAAGAGATATTATTCCCATGCTTTGATTGAACACCAAAACACCTCTTATTGTTAGCACAATGACTTATAAAATACGCACCTTGACCAAATTTTATACTTTTTTCGGATAACTATTGACGATATGCCACCACCATCCATCCTTCCTTCCACAGCCCGGTATAAGCTATAGAAAAGGTATATCCATCTAAACTTTAGATAAAGTCTCCTATATTTCAAGGCTCATCATATCAGTAATTTGTCTCAATGTCAACATTTTTTCAGATGATTCAGCATACCTACTTCACATCAAGAAGACCTACAACGCACCAGTGCCTACTGAATCCAATGAAGCTTGACACTCCGGCACGAACCGCTAAAATTGACGCTAATCTTATCATACTGGCACCGCTAATTAGACCTGAATAAGGCAGAGAACGGAGCCGATGACGAAAACATGAGGATCAATGTGACCCCTGCGTTCGAGTGCGATAACGCAGGTCATGTTTGGGAGTAGCAGTGAGTGATGTGACGCTTATCCTGAATGCCCTCGAACGAGGCGATGCGGAGATCAAGTCTTAACTAATGGCTTAATATTTCTTCATTTCCTTCACTCAGTATTACAGTTAATCTATATACTATCTATTGTTACAGTATATTCGGCAATACCCGGTGTTGCTCGAATCACATAAGGGACAAATAGTATGGACGATGAATATTTAAGTCACACATACACTGAGAGGTTACCATGAACAAACCGATTATATCACTTTGATAAGGAGAAATCTGGTGGAAATAAACCGTCGAGAATTTTTGAAACTGGGTTGTGCTGGATTATGCCTTAGCACAACGAGAAGCCTGCCTGTTTTAAGTGATTCATCAGGTATGAAGCCGAACATAATTCTTTGTATGGCTGATGATCAGGGTTGGGGTGATATGGCCTACAATGGCCATCCTATTCTCAAGACTCCTAATTTTGATGCAATGGCTGCCTCAGCATTGCGTTTTGACCGTTTCTATGCCGCAGCGCCGGTTTGTTCGCCCACACGCGGGTCTGTCATGACCGGTCGACATCCGAATCGATTCGGGTGTTTTAAGTGGGGACACACTCTTCGCCCGCAGGAGCTTACTATCGCTGAAGCACTAAGAACTGCCGGATACGTTACCGGCCATTTTGGAAAGTGGCACCTCGGTTCTGTGTGTAAAGGCAGTCCGGTCAATCCGGGCGCCAGCGGATTCGATGAATGGTTTTCTGCGCCGAATTTCTTCGATAATGATCCCATACTAAGCCAAGAAGGCATCGCTGTCCAGACTAAGGGTGAAAGCTCGATGGTCACCGTTAATGCGGCAATAGAATTCATTCGCAAACATGCCAGTTCGCCCAAACCATTCCTTGCCGTTGTCTGGTTCGGCTCTCCTCATAATCCACACGAAGCCATCGAACGTGATCGCACTTTATATAAAGACCAAGTCGAGAAGTTCCAAAACTTTTACGGTGAAATAACAGGTATGGACCGTGCCTTTGGTAAACTCCGCCAACAGTTGCGTGAAATGGATATCCATGAGAACACAATACTGTGGTATTGCAGCGACAATGGAGGTCTTCCCGGTGTAGGCTCGACTGGCGGTCGTACGAACAAGGGGAAGGTCTATGAAGGCGGGCTTCGCGTTCCGGCCATACTCGAATGGCCTGCCCGCATTCCCAGTCTGCGGATTACTGCTATTCCGTGCAACACATCGGATATTTACCCAACCCTCCTGGAGATAGCGGAAGTGAAGATGAAGAACCAACCGCTGTTGGACGGAATAAGTTTAGTACCGCTAATTGATGGTAAGATAAAAACTCGCCCTAAGCCAATGGGCTTCTGGGATCATCCCACTAGGGGCATCGGTACTCCAAGCAAGAAGCTGATGAGCGAGCTATTGGAATTACAGAAATCAGGCAGAGAAGTTGATGATCCATCCCGCTTGCGTTTGGATGCCGGTCAAATCACTAAACAGTATCCCGAAAACAGCTTCCCCGGCCATGCGGCCTGGCTGGATTGGTCCTGGAAACTTCACCGAATTGAGACTAAAAAGGGCCTGAAGTTCGAGCTGTACGATCTTGCAAATGATCCGCAAGAGAAAAACGACTTATGCTCGCAAAATACTGAACGCTTAGGCTTGATGAAGGATCGGCTTGAAGAATGGCAGAGGTCCGTTGTTAGGAGTCTCAACGGTGAGGACTACTGATTTTTAGAAAATATTCGAAAAAGGTATAAACCTGCTCATTCGACTCAGGTGTTGGGCTGTGACTCTTCCGATTGGTCATAGCTACACGTTTGATATAACCCAGAAGCGTATTGACCGCGACAGAATGATTGAGAGCTTTCCATTGCTTGGGCGGATCTTCGGCGCCACCTGAAACAAGAAAAGGTCTTGGCGCCATAAGAGCATGTAATTCGTGCAGGTCCTGGCCTTTGAGAATAAGATCTTTGTAAGCCCCTGTTCGAGGATTTGTAGCGCTGGGAATACCTCTTTGGCGTTGCTGGTCCAACTCATAACCGAGATACCAGGGCTCCCAGTAGTTGATATTAGCTCGTCCCTCATCGAATACGATCCCGGGATCAGACCATACGGCACAAGTGAATTTGTTGTAGAGGCAGGATGCAAACATTGCCCACTTTCCCCCGTAAGAGTGGCCTATGATGCCAATTCGTTTGGCGTCAACTTTGGGGATATTCGCCAGAGCGTTGTGGCAATTAGCTGCGACATACGCCAGTGCCGAAAGCGGTTGAAGCGGAGGTTCTTCTTCGCTCTGTTTACACAGTGGCTTATAAGGAGGCTTCAGACTGCAGAACTCCGGTGTCCCGATCGATAGAGCTACAAAACCCCGTTTAGCCAACTGATACCCAAAATCTCGTAGCTCCTTGCCCAAACCTGCTCCAGTCTCGGCATCATAATACACAACAAGTACAGAGGGAAACGGGCCATCACCGTTAGGAACAAGTAGATAGCCGATCACAGTTTGACCATCCGGTGCGATTTCAACAGATATGCGATGCTGAGTGATGTTGTCCCTGCGTGTTTGTTCATAGTATTGGATTTTCGGCTTTTCAATAAGATCAGGCCAGGCGCCCATTGT
>DQCG01000134.1 GCA_003533825.1 Phycisphaerales bacterium | reverse complement strand
GCGGCGGATATTGCCCGCCCGAAGGCGTCGGTGCAATCCTTTTCGTTATCCGCGACGGCACCGTAATCGGTAATATTAAAATTCCGATTCGGAAACTGCGGGGCCTTGATTCGGCTTAGAATTTCGTCTGCCTGCTCCCATCCGGCACTTGCCTGACAGGCAAGTCCAAACAGGAGGCAAAAACAGAGCATAAACCTGACCGATGTAATTACGGCACCAAATGAGATCATCGAATTCCTACGTTTCATGTGTAACTCCTATATACAAACTTATCGAAAACTACAAAACTTTTTGATCTTAACTACGGATTGCAAAGAGGACAAACAGCAGAGCCATCGAGGCTTTGAGATTCTTCACTGCGCTGCGCTCCATTCAGAATGACAAGTCGGTTTTTATCTTGTTGCAGATTCCTAATTCGGTTCTGTATTGTCCTTATCCTCGATGGTTTCTTTTAATCGAACATTGTTAAGATCAAGCACCTGAATACTTCCTGTAACCGGTTGAGCATTTTTTTGTTCCTGCAGGCCGGGATTGGCGGTGAGGGCCAGATCCGTGAATGAGCAAAGTATTTTCATACGCTCGGACAGCGCCAGAGACCGAAACCAACGGGCCTTGGCATCAGCGGATTCATCATTACGGTCGTGTGATACTGACTTGTCCATATACTTATCCTATCACATTTAACACCTGTTTAACAGCACTTTTCAAAATTTGTGAGGCTTTCAATTTGCCTTCTTCAGACTCGTCCACATTCCGGTCATTCTATTCGAATTCTATATTCCGCCCGTTTTTTTGTTAAAATGTTTACTGCCGTGCCGCAGTCTTTTGTGATTTGTTTGGAAAGGTCTTCGGGGCTTTTGAATTTGTGCTGGTTGCGTATACGCTGAACGAAATCCATAACCATGTACCGGCCGATGAAGTCGCCGACATTTTCGACAAGCAGATGCGCCTCAATCAGCAGCGGGAAATCGCTGCCGTATGTCCTTGCCTGGCCTATACTGTAAACGGCGGGAATTTTAACTTCGGACGTGCGTGCATCGTCGAGGACTTCACCGACTTGCACGAAGCCGGCATAAACGCCCTCGGAGGGAATGACCTGCTTCGGCTTTTCCATATTCAGGGTAGGAAAGCCCAATTTTCTGCCGACACCACGGCCCGATATGATCTTACCGGCGAGTCGATATGGTCTGCCTAAAGCAACGGCGGCATCGGCAACGTGGCCGCCCTCCAGCATATAGCGAATCATCGTGCTGGAAATCCTGACAGTCTGGCCTGTCGAAAGCTTGATTTTTTTCGGCTCGATTACAGTGACTTCAAAGCCCTTCTCGGCACCGAGTTTCTGTAGTGTGTCGATATTGCCGGCCCTTCCGGCGCCGAAATTAAAATCGTTGCCCTCAACGACCATTCTCGGCTTGATATTGTCGATGAGGAACCGGCCTGCAAAATCTTCCGGCGAAAGGCTCAGCAGTTCGTGACTGGTTTTTAGCACAATCAGCCTGTCCACGCCGCGCGCTGCCAGCAGATGCTTTTTAAGGTCCAGCGGGGTCAGCACTCCGGGCGCCATTTCCGGATGCAGGACGGCAACGGGATGCGGCTCGAAAACCATCACTATCAGTTCCGCATTATTCTTTTCGGCCGCTCGCCCGGCGGCGGCCAATATCTCCTGATGCCCGATGTGAACGCCGTCGAAGTTTCCGATGGTCTGCACGCCCCACTTCGGGACATGTTGAAGCTCTGATATCGTCTGGACGATTTCCATTTGATTTTGCCCGCTCTTTCTTTAGTCACTTTTTTTGCGCGCCGCCGCTCGAATAAGGGCGCCGTAAATCGCATCTCGATGCGCAGTATCTTTCATAGCTTCCGGATGCCACTGCACGAACAAACCGAAACCGCCGTCAATTAGTTCGGCCGCCTCGTTGACGCCGTCTTCGGCATGGGCGATAACTTTAAGCCCCCTGCCGAGCTTATCGACCGCCTGATGGTGGTTCGAATAGACCATTGCCTCTTCGGCGTCAAGAATTTTTGCCAAAGAGCTGTCCGGCTCAATCAGGACACGATGGTACTTCCGGCGATGGGTTACCTTTGTTCCCACCTGCGAAGGAATGTCCTGGATGAGCGTCCCTCCCGAGACAACGTTGGTGAACTGCATGCCCAGGCACACGCCGAGTATAGGTTTGCCGCCGGATAACCACGCCAAGATAAGCTGCCGTTCGAAATTGTATCGCTGCTGCGGCATAATCTTGACCGTTTCGTGCGGATGTTGGCCGTAAGCGTCCGGCGGGATATCGTCACCGCCGATGAGGATCAGGCCGTCCAGCTCCTCAAGGTATTGCTGCAAAATTTCCTCATTCGCGATTGTCGGCAATACCACGGGCACGCCGCCGTTCTCGGCAACGGCCTTTACATAAGCGAAACCGACCACAGTTTTAACCGAACCGTTATCTTCGTCCACCTGATAAACGCTCGTAATGCCGATAAGCGGCCGGGAAGACCTGCTGTTGCTCTGGCAGCCAAAACATGCCGAAACAGCCAGTAACAATAGCAGCAGTAGAATTTTCTTCGCCGTCCGCCGCTGTTTTAATATAATATTTTTCTGCATGAAAATGCCTCCAGTTAACAGAAATCTTCTCATAAAAAGCTTAATTTACCCTTAAAGAGGGAATTCTGCAATGCTTTTTGACCCGTTCAAAATGCAAGATCAACCCCTTTTATGGTTTAAAATTCGCTGCGTGCAGAAAAATCGGTAAAAATATTTGCAACTAAGTTGCATATTTTACGTATAGCCGGTAGTATAATTTGATCTTAGAGTAAATTTCGTTAGATACATTATGGAGAAGAGCTAAGTGCAGCCACAAAAAAAAGTAACAATCATTTTATCAGAATTGAAAAACCACGCCCCATTTACTCTTTTCGGGGCCGCTACCGGGCTGGTATGTATGCTCTTACTCAAGAACGCCGGGGCGGACATCAATCACCGGCTCTTCCAGGTGTTCCACCCGGGCCACGTGGTTCTCTCGGCCATCGTAACCGCCTCGCTATACAAACTATATGAAGGCAAGGCGGGCATTGCAAAAATCCTTATCGTGGGCTATATTGGTTCGATTGGCATCGCTACGTTGAGCGATTGCGTCCTTCCCTTTTTCGGCGAGAGCATTTTGGGGGTGGCTATTCCCGTGCATGCGGACCTGCACGAGCATGATGAGGCTGCCGGCCATGATGATAAGGTGGGGCAGGATCCGCACGACCATGATGAGCAAGTCCACGTCGAGGATGGTTCGGAGTCCGAAAGGAGCGAGAAGGCGCACGGTATCCGGGCGCGGCTTCATTTAGGATTTATCGAGGACTGGTATCTTGTAAATCCCGCGGCATTGCTGGGGATTCTCATCGCATATTTCCGGCCGCGAACCAGATTCCCGCACGCCGGCCACGTTCTGATTAGCACATGGGCCTCCTCGTTCCACGTCTTGATGAATACGCATCGGGAGCTGACGACCATCATGCTTTTAGGTGTATTCGTGGTTTTATTTATTGCGGTATGGCTGCCGTGCTGTATTAGCGATATTGTTTTTCCGTTGTTATTTGTTGGCTCGGATCACGATTTGCCGTGCGGACACCACCACTAAGGGATTACAGGGCCGCGATCGTAAAAAGCGACACGGAAGCAAAAATGACAAAGTCAGATTTGGAAATGAAAGCCCGCGAAATGCTGAAGGCTGCGAAGCTTTATTGTACAAGCGGCAGAATCGATATCCTGCTGGTCTTGATGAAAGCCGGCAAGCCGCTTAGCCAAAACCAGATTTCCAAGCGATCGGGCAAGAATCGTTTCGATAAAGTTACAATTTACAGAACGCTCGAAAGCCTGTTGAGCGTCGGTTTGGTACACAAGGCCTTTATGGAAAAACGAGCCTGGCATTTTGAATTAGCCAACCATTGCACCGAGCGCCAGTGTCATCCTCATTTTACGTGTACGAACTGCGGCGACACATACTGCCTGACGGAGATATCGCTGCCCATGGCGAAAAGTCCGCACAAGGGTTTCGTCATCCACCGCCAGCAGGTCCGTCTCGAAGGTCTCTGCCCGGCGTGTGCCTGAGAAATGTGCCGCAATTTTTTTGGAGTATTACAATTTGGCCCGCTTAGCTCGAAAGTGTGTTCTTACGCTTGCAATTGTTTGCTTTGCAGCAATGACCACAGGAGTCACGCTACAACTGCACCTGCTGGGCGATTCACATTCACATAAGCATGATTTCGAACACTGTTTAATTTGTCAGCAGTTGCTATTGATGCCCGGTAAATTTGTTCTGGAGCCGGAACTTACAGCCGAAACGGGCGGCCAAATTGAGCGTTATGTCAACTTTCATGCCGCTAATTGTATAAAACAATTCCACCATCAGCAATTCGATCCGCGACCACCTCCGGCAGCTCTTTAGGTGCCAAAATATATTTTACCGACACTTTCAAGCGTGACAGGTATTCCAAACTTTATTTATCCCACGCTTGAATGATGATTTCTCGTCTAACAGGCATTATAAGGAGCGTAAGATGCTGAAAAGACTTGTTGAAGTGTTGGTGCCGCTTGCTCTAATGGTTTTTCCAAATATCATATATGCACAAGATAAAGCAAGCGATCCGAACATTGTTGAAGAACCCAATCAGAATATTCTGGAGCTTCAGCGGCGCATCGATGAAATGCAGAGAAGATACGATGCTGAAATACGTACTCTAAGAGAACAAATCGACCAGTCCGAAGGACAGGAAAAAAAGGCGAAGATTCAATCGCTGCGAGACTTAGCTAAAGCCGAAGCTGCAAAGGAAACTGCCGCCGAAACCGAATCCGAAGAACAAACCTTTACATCAGGAGCTCTTAGCCTGCAGGCTCTGAATCCGGAAATAAGCGTAACCGGGGATTTACTTTACTCATACAGAGATGATACCGCCAGCGATCAGAGCAGCGATTTTAACTTTCGAAATCTCGGCGTTCACCTCGAATCATGGCTCGATCCGTATTCGCGATTTAAGGGTGCGGTGGAATTTCATGAAGGAGAAACCGAACTTGGCGAGGGATATTTGACGTTATATAACGTTCGTGAGGATTTGAACGTGACACTCGGCAAATTCCGTCAGCAGTTCGGCGTGGTCAATCGATGGCACAAACACGGCCTGGAGCAGGTCGACTTTCCTCTTGCTCTGCGTAAAATTTTCGGAGAGGGCGGATTGAATCAAACCGGCCTGTCTCTGGACTGGATGATGCCCCCTGCCGGCGTTTCGTCGCAACAGCTTACGTTCCAGGTCACCGACGGTTCGAATAGTCGTTTGTTCGATGAAAATACCAGTAACAGACCCAGCCTTCTGGCTCACTACAAGAACTACCGGGACCTGTCAAAAGATACTTATCTGGAATGGGGGCTTAGCGGCTTGCTGGGATGGAATAATAAGTGGGATATGCCGGGCGGCGCCGAACAAAGCAGCAGCAA
>DQCG01000271.1 GCA_003533825.1 Phycisphaerales bacterium | reverse complement strand
TAAATCCAAAATATTTTGTCCACGAGGGCAGTATTTTTCGTCTAAACTAATAGCCGGCCGGATTAGGCTGATACAATGCAATAACAGGAGTGCCTATGGACAGCCGAATAAAAAGCCTGTGTAAACGTGCGGGCAGAGCAGATAAAAATGCTGCATGTGAACTGTTGAAAATCTACTATGCAGATATCTATTCGTATTTGAGACGCCTGTGTGGAGGTGCGGCTGATGCCGAAGACCTGACACAGCAGACATTTCTTAAAGTCTGGTCGTCGCTTGATGGTTTTGCAGGCCGCAGCAGGTTCTCGACGTGGCTTTACAGGATCGCTCACAATACCTACATAGATTCACAGCGAGCAAATGCCGGCAGTTCCCGGAACCGCTCTGACCAATGGTGGGCCGAGTGCATAGACAAAAATCCCGGCCCCTTTGCGAATGTTGCCGAGCGCCAATTGGCCCGGCGGCTGTACGAAACTGTGGACCAGCTTGACGATGACAAAAGACATGTCGTACACCTGCACTATTACCAGGGATTGAGCATCCGTGAAACTGCCAAAGTTCTGAATATTGCAACCAGTACCGTAAAGTACAGACTTCGCGAAGTCTTTAAAATCCTGAGGATCAAGTTAGGCGCCCAAGAAACTTCAACTCAACAAGAACAAACGATTCCAATCGCAAAAGGAGAATCATTATGAATATGCAAAAGAAAATCAAGCAATGTCTCAAAGCCGCCCCAAAGCCGCCGGCACCGGACGGTTTGCTGGACAAATTACAGAAAGACATAGCTTTCAGAGAAGTTAAAGCAAAACAATCGGTTTTGCGCAGGTGGTTTTCACCGTCAGGTGGTTCAATCTCACCTCGGCGAGTAGCTGCTGCAGCGGTAATTGCAATCGCAGTTCTGCTGCCCTTGAGCTATGGTGCCACTAAGTTAATAAAACGTTTTATCACCATTTCTCAACTCAGCTCCGTCAAGGTGGATTTCCCCTATGAAGGGGCATCGCTTTCTCCGGATGGCAAACACTTTGCCGGCATCACATGGGATGATGAATTGGTCGTCATTGATAACTCAACCGGTGAGCAGAGGAGCCTTGGTGGGGATTACTTTGGCCCTGTCGTCTGGTCTGCTGATGGAAGTGAAATTGCGGTATGGAGTTATTCGAGTAATTCGAATGGAAAGAAAGTTCTTGCGGCTGTTTCGTTAAAAACGAAGCAGAAGCGGATTCTTATGGAGAATCCGCCCTGGCTTGAGGATTGGTCGTCTGATGGAAAGCTCGTTCTCGGCGTGAGGGGCAACAGAGTATTAGGTACTGCTAAAGCAGTCATGATTGACATCGAAAGCAAGAAAGAAACAGTTTTGTCGGAAGGATGGGCTTTTCCTCGCTTTTCGCCCAACGCAGACAAGGTCAGCTATTTTACAAAAGAAGCTAACCAGTCAATTCTAAATATGCGAAAAATCGATGGGACAAGCCACGTGAAGTATACTAATTTTCCGGGCGAAATCAGCCAACCGCTATGGTCACCTGATGGCAGTCACATTGTCTTCACGGGGACGCAGAAAGGGATTAACCGTTATTACAAAGATTTATGGGGATTGCGGGTTCAAGGTAACCGGTTTGTGGGGAAGCCTTTCCCGGTGGTCCCAGATGTTGACCAGGTGGAATTTTACAATTGGTCACAAAACGGCCAATTGTCCTATCGTACCGGTTTTCGGCTCGGTGGAATGTTTACTCTGCCGGTGGACCTTCAAACAGGCAAAGCTACTGGAGCGCCACGCCAATTGGTGCGGAGAGGTAGTCTCGGGAGTCATTGCTGGTCGCCGGATGGCAAACGAATTGCCGTGCGGGAGACAGATGGATTAAGTTTCATATCTGCCAGTAGCGGCGAGAAGATACAGAATATATTGCTGCCTGATATTGGAGGTAATTCTAAATACACTGGCCGTGGAATATCCTGGTCGCCCGATGGCAGATGGATAGCTTTCTCCGGTTGGGACAGAGAGAAAAGAGCAGGGATTTTTCTAACTACCGTTGAGGGTAGCGACGTAAGGCTATTAGTGCCACTGGAAGGAGGAGCAGGAGGAGCAGTAACCAATTTCGATCCCACGTGGTCGCCGGACAGCAAAACCATCGCTTACGGATACAAGAACAACGTTTACGTTGCGAAGGTTGAAGATGGAAGACCACAAAAGATCACGGCTTCGCCAGAGAAAAAGGAATCAAACGAATACGTTGGGCGTCCGGTCTTTGCACCTGATGGCCGTTCGGTCGCCTATCTTACCGGTCAGAGAAAACTGGGGAAGCAGATGGAAAGAATACTGACGACCACAATAGATGGCAAGGAAACAACAGAAATCTTTCAATTGAAAACTGAGAACATGACCATCAATATCTTTGATTTATCTCCGGACGGCCGCCATATCGTATTCACGCCCGGCAACAAGGAGATTTGGTGCGCTCCGACCGATGGCGGCGAGCCGTTTAAGATCGGCGACATATCCAATGTGGGAAGCAATGCCTGGGCGTGGATGCCAAAATGGTCACCGATGGGCGACGCTATTACCTTTATCGTTACCTGTGAGGAATATCAGTACTGGGTAATGGAGAACTTCCTGCCGGCAGAATAAGCAGCCGGACAGTAGCACAAAAACAGCAAGTGGGGCTGAATTATCCTGCTTGCTGTTTTTTTGAAACGGGACGTCTGGCCGAAAGCTACATATCCTTGAAGTCCGCCCCGAATGCTTCGGCGGTAAAGAGATAGACTTCCGTTTGCGGGTCTTTCCATGCGTCGGCTGCGAGACCTGCTTTATGAGCGCAGCAGTAGGAAAGAAATTCTTCTTTGCTCCAGCCGGTCTCGGTGGCGACCTGGGGTAAAAAGCAGCCTGAAGCCCGACCTTGCCTTATGTAGATGCCGTCAACGCCCAGGCGGAGGCTCAGCGGGTCATCGGTTTTCTGCAGCGGCGAGAGGACGGAGATCTCGACATCCAGTTTTTCCAACTCGCCGGCGGTAGTCGGGTCGGCGAGAAAACGCGGGTCGCCGGTTGCTGAAGCCTTCGCCATCCCGGCGACTAATTCAATCAGAGGATCATCGGAGGTGAACTGGCCGATGCAGCCGCGCAACCGGCCCTTGTTCTTCAATGTCACGAAGCAGCCGCACGGAGCGTTCAATTCAGGATCGTCCGATTCGGGCTTTGCGATTTTCTGTCGCCTGATTACCGCCTCGACGGTATCGCGGGCGACCTTCAGGAGCGTTTGTTTTTGCTCATCGTTCATTATAAAAGCTCAATATTTATCCCCCGGTTCCACCGGGATTTTTAATGCAGCCATTTTACCACAATCAATCCACCAATCAATAATACGACAAACACCGGATAAAACCAGTTGAAATATTTTTCGCCCTTGAAACCCATCAGCGAGATATTAACGCGACTTACCTTATCTGCCATTGTTCCGTTGCATCGAGGGCCTCATTGTAGCTACGAGCTGTTTTTTGTCTCGCCCGCCAGCACAGCCTTGCGTTCATGGCTGAACCATGCAATCGCCAACGTCACCGAAAATCCCACGAGCACAATTCCCATCGCTCCGGCAATATGACCGGCCGCAGGGGTAAACGTCTGGGTCGGCCAATCATCTTTGTCGAGCTTGGTTATTTTTTCTTCGGTCATCACCTGCCCCTTAACCACCTGCCCGACTACCGGCTTGACCGGTTCCTGGAACGGCCACAGTCCAACGACCGCTCCGACCAACAGCCCGAGCAATACACCGAGTGTCGGCCTCGCATAGCGAGCCAGCAGCCATTTCAGGGCGTTGCTCACCGTGACCACGCCGATCACGACCCCTATGCCGAGCGGAATAATGACTGTTAGCATGGGGGGGATTGCCTGTGAGAAGTTGGTGCTCTTAACCGCCTCCCATACTGTGTCGATAGCCCCAAGGACCGGTACGTAGACGCCGAGCACCAGCATCAGATATCCGCCGCTGATGCCCGGCAGAATCATCGCGCTGGCACCGAATATGCCCGCGATGAACATTAATGGCAGGCTGTCTGACGCAGCCGTCGTTTTGACTCCCAGCGATTGGATCGACGCCACTGCCGCCATGACCACGAATCCAACGATAGCGCCGATCCAAACCCCACCAGTCACCCGGTCGATCATCTTCCACACGACCGGTACGCCACCCAGGGTCAACCCGATG
>DQCG01000687.1:3369-3536 GCA_003533825.1 Phycisphaerales bacterium | reverse complement strand
GAGGTTATAGGCGAGTCAAAGGAATCTGAGGCCGAGAAGGCTCCGGAAGAAGATTAACCCGGAACGGGCAAAAGTAAACGATGGGCAATATGAAATTGATCGTCGGACTGGGCAATCCGGGCGACAAATATGTCGATACGAGACACAATACCGGATTCAAGGTAATT
>DQCG01000687.1:0-3297 GCA_003533825.1 Phycisphaerales bacterium | reverse complement strand
GGCTGTCGCGACGGCGGCTGGTTTTTACAGGCTCAATATCGAAGAGTTAATGGTAATAACCGACGATATGGACCTTGAGCCGGGCAGGATTCGTCTCAGGGCAAAGGGCTCGGCCGGAGGCCATAACGGTCTTGCGGATATTATCGAGAAGCTCGGCGCTAATGAATTCTCTCGCTGCCGGATCGGCATCGGACGAAGTGACGTAATTGAGGCTGTTGGTTATGTCCTCGATAAGCCGGCAAAGGCCGAGAAACCGCTGCTGGCCGCGGCGATAGAACAGGCGCGGAATGCAGTATTGTGCTGGATCGAAAATGGTATCGAGATAGCGATGAATAAGTTTAATAGTTTTAGTGAGTAACCATTGTGCTTTACGTGTACGGCAACGAAATAAATGCCCGGTACGTAATTTAATGGGAGGTAATTAGCTTGGAAACTAAGGTAGAGAAAAAATTATACGAAGGGATGTTTCTTGTTGATTCAGCCGATGCAGGATCGGATTGGGACGGGATTAACGCGGCTGTCAAAAGAACACTCGAAAGGGCCGAGGCTGAGATTGTCTCGATAAGAAAATGGGACGATCGAAGGCTGGCCTACGATATTAGAGGCACATCGCGAGGGACATATATCCTTTGTTATTTCAAGGTGGACGGCCGGAAAATCCAGGGAATTGAAAAGGCCGTTCAGCTCTCAGAAAAAATCATACGAGTCCTAATTCTCAGCACCGAACAGATGTCACAAGATGATATTGACAAAGATACTCCTGCTACAAAGTCTGAAAAGGAAAAACAAAAAGCTATTGCAGAGCGGGCCGAGAAAGCTGAGGAAAGCNNGCTCAAACAGCAGAAGAAACCGAAGTAGCAGAGGAAGCTCAGACTGCGGAAGAAATCGAAGTAACAGAGCAGGATGAGCAGCCTGAAGATACGGAGCGGCCGGAACAAGTCGAGCAGGCTGAAGTAAAGGCTGAAGAGCCGGAAGACACGGAGACTAAATTTGTATCGGGCGATTAAGACAGAAAGAAGAGTTTAAGTATGGCTAATTTTAACAGAGTTTTGCTGATGGGAAATCTGACCCGTGATCCCCAGTTGTCGTATACGCCGAACCAGACGGCGGTAGTCGATTTCGGGATAGCTACCAATCGGAGGTGGACGGGCCAGGACGGCAGTCAGCGTGAGGAAACCTGCTTTGTGGATTGCAGGATGTTCGGCAAGAGGGCCGAGGTTATCAACAAATATTGCAAGAGGGGCAATCCTCTGTTTGTTGAAGGACGCCTGACGTTCGATAGCTGGGAGGCCCAGGATGGATCGAAACGCAGTAAGCTGAGAGTTACCGTTGAAAATTTTGAGTTTATCAGCAGTGGAGGCGGCGGTGCAGGCGGAGGCGGCGGTGCGGGCCAGACACGCCAAAACACGGGCGGCATGAGTTCCGGCCAGCCGCAGCAGGCGAATGAAGATGATATACCGTTTTAGAGCCGGTAATTGGCAATTGGTAAGTAGTTGTTTGGCCATTTGGCTGATTACTATTCAAAGAATTGTATGAGGTAAAGGATGCAAAGAAGAAACGATAACAGAAGAAAGCCGGGTTTTGTTGGAGCTCGCGAACAAACGCAATGTCGTTTTTGCAGGAGAGGCATAAAATACGTCGACTACAAAGACATCGGGACTTTGCAAAAGCTTCTAACCAATCGCGGCAAAATATACTCACGTAAGCGCAGCGGTAACTGCGCCAGTTGCCAAAGAAAGGCAAAAAGGGCGATCAAACGTGCCAGGTATATGGCCTTATTGCCTTTCACCGCTTGATTGTTGACTCGTGACTTCGTTCACGAGATACGAGGAATGGAATATGAAGGTTTTGCTTTGTGAAGATATCGATAAACTCGGCTGGCTTGGAGATGTTGTCGAAGTCAATAACGGATACGCGAGAAACTATCTGCTGCCGCAGGGTCTGGCGAAGGTTGCCAACGAGGCGAGCATTCGAGCAATAGCCGAGGAAAAAGCCAGGCGTGCCGAGCAGCGCAAACTGGAGGGCAAACGGCTCGAAGAGGCTGTCAAGGCAATCGAGGGGGCGGAGGCCGTTGTCGCCGCCAAGGCCAACGAGCAGGGGCATTTGTTCGGCTCGGTTAGCGCCCGCGAGATAGCAGCTAATCTGCGCGAGCAGGGATTCGAAGTCCGCGATGAGATTGTGCAACTGTCCGAGCACATCAAGGATATCGGGACGCACCCTGTTACACTGAAGTTCCGGGATGACCTGACCGCCACGGTCAACGTGGTAGTTGTCCCCGAGCAGCAGGACGAGCCCGAAGCCGAAGAGGGTGCCGAAGCCTCTTAGAAGCTGTATCGCAGGCCCGTGTATATATTTGTGTTATCCCGGAACTGGCCGAAGAAGGTGTTCGGGTAGTCGCCGAAGAATATATTGCTTCCGAGTTCCACCGCCAGGTTGTCACTGACCTTGTAGTTCGCGTTCGGGCGCATGTACACATCCTTATCGCTGGGTGAGAAATATGTGAATAGCGAGAGCCGCAGGTTCTGATTCATAAGCAGCTTTGTCAGACGCAGCGTCGTCAGATGCCTGTACCTGTCGCGGGCCGGTCCCGGCGGCAGATTATTCTTATACGGGCCGTAGTTCAGCATCTGCTCGATGTAATACTGGACGCCCATCGTAAAATCCCTACCGATTTCCTGCGTGTATCCGAGGAGGTATCGCATTTCAGAATTACTAATCAGCGGGTTCTTGCCGCTGAGGTCGTCGGCGGATTCGTAATATCCGATTTCCGCATTACCAATACCCTTGCCGACGGTTCCTCGAAGGCTGGCGCCATAGACGTTGAGGTCCGGGAAGATGGCTTTCATCGCGGCATTTTGCCCGCCGGGGCTTTTCCAGTAGCCGCGATAACCGTAGAATGCCAGCTCGTAGTTGTCGATATTTTTATAAAGTCTCGCCGCAATTTCGGAATCGCTGAACCAATCATCCGGCTTGTCGGTATGAACGATCGCATCCTGTCCGGCGGTACTTTGAGTATTCGAGTTCCAGTACGAGATGCGGTCGCCTGTTATATAACGGTCGGGATCGAACCTGGGCGTATATGCGATGTCAAGATTCACCGATTCGCCGAACAGGCTTACCTTAGCCGCATCCGACGGCGCCTTGAGATACTCGGTATCCCTGCCGATAAAGAAGGACTGCCAGTCTTTCGGAAACATATCGTTGATAAAAATCAGGTCCCCCGTGCCCCATGTCAGAATCTGCCTTCCGACCTTCAAATCCATAAAGTCCGTAGGCCGGGTAAAAATGTTGGCCTCT
>DQCG01000551.1 GCA_003533825.1 Phycisphaerales bacterium | reverse complement strand
ACACAGAGAACATCTACGTATTTTCGGACAAAACTGTCAAAACTGTGTCTGACTCACCTGCCAGGGTGGAATTTCTCAAGAAGATTTATAATTTTTTTTACCTAAAAAAGCAGATACCATATAGATACCAGACCAGTTTTGTCCGGTTTTTCTGGGACGCTGCGATCGGGCACGCGAATCCGGCTTGCCGAAATGAAAACGCAGGTAGCCCTGGAGCGGAGCGACGCTCCCAACCTTCGGTCTTTTTGGCGGTTTAGACCGAAGGCGTACTGTTACGCCAAAAAAAGTTCTTGTCGATCGGAGCGGCACTGTCGATAATTAGAGCATGCGAAACAAAGAACAAATCCAATTCACTGATCCAAAATTTCCGGTCAGGGTGAATCTATCCGTAAGGACGATTACGTATTCTTTGTGCGTGCATAGCCATGGCCTCCATTTTGAAGGAACATTACCATGCGAAACCAAAGAATAAATCAGTCGGAAGAAAAGGCCGTCCGGGATCTGCTTAAACAAGTCAGGTGCTACAATTTCAGTTTTGCTACAAAAGCAATGAATGTGCTCAAGGATGTTCTGCCGGCTTTGGAAGGAGACAGTTTTTGCGAACAAGAAGAACTGCTTATTCGCGAGGCACTTGAAAATTGGTTCAAAAGGAATCCGCATGAGCCTGTTGAGGATGCAGATGTATTTGTCAAGGCTGTTAAATCCTGCTTGCGAGAACTGGATTATTACACTCCTCGGTCCAGGGCACAGATTGTAGACGCAGCAATTGCGGAAGTCGCCGGGCCGGCAGAAAAAATCAAGCGGTTAAAAGCCCTGGCTCCAGAAATCAAGGCTGTTTTTCATGGTCTTGATCGAAGAACGAAAGAAATCCTTACTGTTTTTAGTGAACTCAGTTTCATTGACGGCTATATTAATACGAACTACTGCAACGAGCTGTCAAAGAGTATCGAGGTTGAAGTGTCGTTCTTAAGAGACAATTCTGCACTTAGCCCTGCGGTTAGGGCTTTTGATAAGGCGGTTGCGATAAAGAAAGCCTACGATTGAGGCTTAATGATAGCACAGGGTTGGTCCGGGGCTGGCCGCGACGGGTATCCGGCCGGTCCTGTGCTTCACATAGCTTAAAACAAAATGATTAGTATGGCCGAAAAGTTGAGACCAAATTTAGATCGGATCAAAAGCTTGATTACCAAGATCGAACAGCTTAAACAACAGGTGCAGACTTTCACTAAAAAGCAATTCTTGTCACCTATACAGCAGGAAGCTATCAGTGCCCGCACAGACACCGCACATTATTTGTGGTTATTAAATATTCTCGATCCAGAAAAAGGTGAAAGACAGTTCGGTTTAATTGACAGTTATTTCAAAATGACAGGATCGCCAGATAGGGGTAGGTTTGTATATGAATGGATCAATGTAGGCGAAAATGGTGAGTATCCGGATTATGATCAAATTACGTACTACAACCCAGAGAAACACACTGGGGTGAATCCAAGGTTAGATTTTGATGAAAGGTCGCTGTTTAAAGCACTTTCGGGACGAGCGGCAAAGCTGAGGAAGCTCTTTTGGATAAAACATATCGAGTCGTTGATCCTCCAATTGGATATAGACCTGGCACCCTGGCTGCCGTTTATCGAAGACTACACTTCTATGGACATAAGGCAAGCCATTAAAGATCAATCAGCAGAAAACGTTGATTTTGGCAAGTTTGAAAAGGTTGAACACGAACTTGGCCGAATCAAAAAGGTTATTGAACAGTGGGAATCGCAAGAACAATCTACCAATAGAGAGCCGGTGGGCGTAATCCCAACTGATGATGACGCCAGTAATGTTCAGGGCATGTCCTGGGATGTGGCACAAAAGAAAGCAGAAAACTACATAAGCCACAAGGGCTTTCCTGGGATCGTCAAATTGAGTAAGGCTGTAGGCTGTTCACAAAACACTATGCGAAAGGCTATCAACGACAGCCCAAAACTAACGAAAGCCGAACAAGAATATAAAAGGCAGTCAAATTCAGTGAAAGGAAAAGTAGTTACACTGACTGACAAAGCCATTGCGTCTATCCCCTCAGACAAGCAGGACGATCCTTCAATTGCGGCGGACACCGAGGCAATCCTGAAAAAGTTGGTTAATGAGTCACCTCCAGAAAAGAAACCTGAGACGAGAGCACGTATCGAGAATATGACCCCGAAACAAAAACAGCAATTAGCTAAAACGTACAGTGAACAATACGATGACCTTCATCAGGACGATCCCAAAAAGAGGCAACCACGTCGCCGCAAACTTTGAATGCTCACGTGAACATTCACGCCTGCACACTTTTCTTAACTTCTTAACTTAACAACATATCCCTTATGTTCACGTAAACCTTTTTGCCTTATGGGTAGGAAACGTGAATATTTTTTGGCATGTAAGGATTTGAAATGTTGACTGATAATGTAATTCCGAGGCTCACCACTCCCGGTGTTATAGCCAGGCGATTAGGACAGCCCTTACACCGTGTTCTCTATGTGCTTCGCACGCGATCATACATTTCTCCGGTCGCCAAGGCGGGCACTCTACGGTTATATGATAGCGATGCCGTCTCTGCTGTCGAGCAGGAACTTGTTGCCATTGATGCTGGAAATAATGGACGCGATCAAGGGCGATCTGGCAAGGGAGACAAGAAATAATGATTAGCAGATTTCCTTGTTTAGTCACAGCCGAGAAATTAGCCGAGGAACTCAATCTTGAGTCCTCCGAAGCAGTCTGGCTGGCTATGAAGGCCGGCGTTTTTCCGTACTATAAATTCACAAAGCGGATTGTTCGTTTCGATCTTGAGGAAGTCCGGACCGTATTGCAGGCAAAGATGCATCAATACGAGCTGGCGAAGGGTGAGGGGCCACCCCAAAAAAACGAGGCCGCGGCGGCAACCACGGCCCAGGACTACGATGCACAAAAGGAAGTTTACAAAATCGGTGCCGGCAAGTCAATGAAAAATTTTCCCATCTTATCAATTGGATGTTTGCCGAGCTTGTCACAATGAGCCGGACATTATCAGATACACACCTGCGAAGTCTCGAACGCCAAGTTGTTCGCGATCTTCGTCAAGCCACTGCCAGAAAGTTGAAGGTGCTTGCGTAATGGCGAAGACTAAAATCATCGAGACCCTGCCGGTTGAACCGCTACTACTTCGTGCTGAGCAGGCGGCCGCTCTATGTAACCTCAGCGTTAGCACCTGGTACGAGTATAGAGCAGCAGGGCGGATACCACCGTCAGTCAAAATCGGTAAGGCCAGATTTTGGCGATTGGCCATTCTCCGCTTATGGTGCGAGCTGGATTGTCCACCGTTGGACAAATTCCGGGAGATTGTCAGGGCTAAGGAGAGCACATGACATCAGATACTAAGGGACTTCTACAACATCTTGGAGCTAAGTATAAAGCGTCGGGCAAAGAGCTCGTAACCGTGGACCCCGGCTGCGAGGACAAATCCGGTCACCTCTATATAGATTCTTCTAAGGCCGTGTGGTATTGCCATATATGCGGGGCGAAGGGCAACGCAAAGACATTGATCGAGAGATTCAAGCCAGGCGTCTCAGATCAGGAAATTAATAAGATTTTGGTAGAGTACGGCTTCCGGCAGAAATCCAAGAGGACAACTCGACCTTATGATCGTGACTTAACCAAAGAGGAAATAGAAAGGTTCTGTGAGCTCAAGAAAATCTCGCCTGATATCTTTGCAGGACTTAATCCCAAGTATTACAAAAGCAAAAAAAACGGAGAAACTGTCCGCATACCTGGTTATAGCAGCAAGAACAAAGTAGGTTATCTCCGTGCACGGATGGACGGCAAAGATGTTGTACTCAAAGGCGGCACGAAAGCAAAGTATGCTTTAGCAGGCGGAAATAAACCCGGCATAATCGGATTGCCGGACATAGACAACTATGACCCCAACAAACCAATCCTGATAGGCGAGAGCTGGAAGAACTGCTGTGTAGCCAGAAGTAAGGGCTACCAGGCTATTGCCAGTACGGGCGGAGCTTCGAGCTGGCCTCCTGAATGGAATAGACATTTCAAAAACCTCGACGTTATCCTCTGCATGGATCGGGACACATCCGGCGAGACACACAAAATCCGAGTTGCCATTAATCTGCATCCAGTCGCACGAAGCGTTAAAATTATTGACTTGCCTTACGAAGTCAAGCCCAAGCATGGCGACGATCTCCACGATTACTTTGAGAGGGACGGCCATAGCAAAGCAGACTTCGATAAGATTATCGAGGATGCTTCGGAGTTCGAACCGACCGCAGAACAACAAGCAGAGTTCAGCAAAGGTCTCTATATCATAAACGAGCAGGGTATTTTTCTAAAAAAGACGGACGATGAACCAAAGAGGCTGTGCAATTTCACCGCTAAAATAATCGAGTCAACGATTCGTGATGATGGCATTGAGCAGCAGCGGGAATTGAAGATTGAAGGAAATTTGAATGGCAACAAAAAAACAATATCAATTCCAGCCAGTGATTTTACGAAGATGAACTGGGTTGTCGATCAGCTCGGACCTGCCAACATAATTGACGCGGGATCTGGAAAAAAAGATCATGTCAGAGCTGCCATCCAGGAGGCGAGTGGCGAACCACCTGAAAATATCGAGTTCGTACATACAGGATGGAGAGAGCTTCAGGGGAACCCGGCGTTTTTGACCGGCACAGGCGGAATAGGTAAAGATGGATTTGTCTCGGGCTGTCATGTTTCTCTGCCGGGAGCATTGAGCAATTATCAATTGCATACCGGAAAAAGTGACTCAGAGATTAGATCTGCAATTTCAGCAAGTCTTGGTTTTATTGAAAGTGCAGACCGTTCAATTACTACCCCGCTTCTGTGTGCTGTTTACCGAAGCCCGCTGGGAGCAATAGATTACTCCGTAAACCTTGTCGGCCCGACAGGAGCCGGTAAAACGTGCGTGGCTGCTTTGGGACAGCAACATTACGGCCGGGGAATGACATACACGAGCCTGCCGGCAAACTGGAGCAGTACGGCAAATTCTCTGGAAATGATTGCCTTTTTAGCGAAAGAATCTCCACTTACAATTGACGATTACAAAACCTCCGGCGGGCCTCGTGGATTACAAAAACTGCAAGCCAAAGGCGAAAGAATGTTTCGTGCCGCTGGCAACCATTCTGCCCGGCAACGCCTTCGGCCTGATTCTACTCTTAGGGATGGCAAGCCGCCACAGGCATTGATTATATCAACTGGTGAAGATTTGCCTTTAGGTGAAAGCATCAGGGCTCGCCAACAGATTGTTGAAGTTGGTCCCCAGGATGTTGACTGGCCGACTCTTACCAGATGTCAAGAATACGCCCAGGCTGGGTTGTACGAGATAGCGGTGTTCGCTTATGTAAAGTGGCTGGCCCCGAACATATCAGATATTCAGAATAATCTCGATTCAGAAATACATCAGCTTCGGATCAAAGCCAACATTTCCTGTCAAGGCGTACACCGCAGAACGCCTACGATTATTGCGAGTCAATATCTGGGACTCAAATATTTTTGTGACTTTGCCGTTTCACATGGTGCTATCAGCCTGGGCCAGGCCAGTGAGATTCTGGATATGGGCTGGGAAACATTGATCGAGCTTGGCAAAAAACAGATTGATATCCAGCGTGACACTAATCCGGCCAGCAGGTTTATTGAGCTGCTACGCTCGGCTTTGAGCAGCGGCAAGGGCCACCTGACCAACCCAGATGGCACTGAACCTTATGATACCGAGCTCTGGGGCTGGCGGAGACGGCAAGTTGGCTATGGGCAATATGCGAATATTGAGTGGTTTCCCGGCGGGGATCGCATCGGCTGGATCAACAATAAAGAGGTACTGCTCGATCCTTCAACCAGCTTTCGTTTAGCAAGGCAGTTAGACCCGGATCATTCGCTGCAAGTTACGCAAAGAACTCTGCTGAAAATGTTGGCTGAGCAAGGGATGATTATCCGTGACTCCACAAGGGAAATGAACACTGTACGTCGCCAAATCGAGGGTGTGCAACGCAATGTGATTCTTGTTTCAGGAAGTTTCTGGGATGACGAGGAAAAAATGGTCAACACATATGGAGATTTCTCTGATGAAACACCAATTTAGCCTGAAATGTCGGGTTTTAATGTCGGGAATGTCGGGTGGATGTCGGGTTGTTTTCGCCCAACCCGACATTCGAAAACCCCTTTCTTGCCCCCGTGAACGCGGTTTTTTTTGGCGAATGTCGGAAATGTCGGGTTGTTTGTGTATAACAAACAATCTCTCTCTCAATAGACATAACCCCTCTCAGTAAATATACTATGCTACACAAAACTTCTCTATACCCCACACAGAACCCGACATTTCCGACATTTGCCCCGAAAATCGGCAGTATTGGGCCAATAACAATGATTTCAAATGTCAGGTTCGGCGTTTTAAACCCGACATCGTGTTGGGTTCAACCCGACATTGGATATCGGACTTAATCAAAGGATGATAATTATGAAAGAAGAGGCAAACGCTGAAAAAATCACTTCGATCTGTCCAGACTCTCATGAAGGTGTATGCGACGAGGAACTCAAGTACCTCAAAGAGCGTGGTTTCGAGCACCTCCCAACATGGTTTTCTTCAAGAATGATGTGTGACACTTGGGGTTTTGGACTTCTGCTCGAAAACGGCAATGTTCTCGGTATAGAGCAGATCGAAAAGATCGTCCAAGCAGCCGACGGCTCCCTTTGGCTTGACGTTAAGCTCTTAGATTATAATTGGCATATAGATGATGAATATTTGGAGGACTTCTTTTCAGGAAAAATAATAAAGGCACCAATGCCGGATAGGTGTTACGCCACCATTAATGCTTCTAAGATTGTTGTCGCCCTTGAAATATGTACATCCTGAAAGGGAAAAGTCCATGCAAACTTTTATAGACCACAACAAAAGCACATTTTTATGGCCATGTTTGCGGGCTTGTAAAGCGCGAACCAGGGCGGGGCATCCCTGCAAAAATTGGACAGTGAGAGGTCGGGCTCGATGTAGGATGCATGGCGGCCTTGCGTTCGGACCGACAACTGAGGAAGGTAAAGCCGCGATAGGCCGGACCCATTTTCGGCACGGCAAATACACCTTGAAGATTGCACAGCGGCGGTTGCTCTTGAAAGCAATTAAGTGGTGGGAGCTTAAACGTGGAGTGACTTGCCCGCGGAGTCTGATCGATTACTGGTGGTTGAAGATTCAAAAAATGCCGTACTCTCGGGTTGTCAAAGAGAGGGCGGCTCTAACTGATAAATATCGGCGAGTGAAAAAAATGGTCGATAAACAGAATGACCGAAAAGACGTATAACAATGAAACTTTTTTAAGGAGATATAAAATGGGCGGCGGTAGTGGAAGTGGCAGTACAACAACCAACGTGACCGAGACGAAAACGGAATCACAAAAGAGAATGATTGCCAGGATGCTCCGTATGTATGGCCGCGATCTTGGTAAGAACGAAACATTTGAAGGCGAGAGGCTTGCACCTTTCAGTGATCTCCAAACACAGGTCCTGTCCGGGGCGGAGAATCATGCCGACCTGTTCTCAACTCCGCAGAATGTGGGCACGCCACTGTTCAAAGAAACGGGAGCTGCGACGAAGGGGCTACTCACTGGCCAGGCGGGAGCGCAGAATCTTACCGGCCAAGACGTGGAGGACTACTTTAACGCCACTTTCAGGGATCCGGCAATGAAATCACTGAAAGAGGATGTCAATCCGGCGATAGATGAGGCTTTTGCCGGGCCGGGCTTTCACGGTTCCGCCAGGTCGCAGGAAAGAGTTAGGGCTGCACAGGATACTTCCGACTGGCTCGGCACCAAGCGGGGCGAGCTTAACTGGAACACCCTTCTTCGGAACCAGACGTTAGATGAAGCGAAGGCCGGAAGATCACTATCAGCCCTGCCGGCAGCGATGCAGTACGGCAACGTGCCGGCAACGAACGCTATGAACAATCTCCAGATAGCAGCTTCGCAGGTCCAGGGCCTGGGCGATCTGTTCGGGTTCGGCCAGAAAGAGCAGACGCAAGAGCAGGCAGAGCTGTCGATGGTATGGGAAAAGTTCATCGAGGATAACCAGATCACAGATCCGGAGGTGCTTCGTGTGCTGCTGAGTCTTGTCGGTCAAAACACCGGAGCGACTCAAAAGACGTCTACATCGCCGAACGCATGGCATTCTGAGGATTGGGGTAATCTTTTCCTGCGATTCGGGGCCGGTGCCGTCACGGCGTTGTAGGAGAAATAATATGGATTCCGTTGAACGCATTAACGCGCTCGTTGGGAGCAAGACGTTTAGGCGTCTTCGAAAAGAGACGGTTGAGTTTGCAGTGAAGCAAAGGGCACATGATGATCATACCTTTTTGCACCGAATGGCGGAAGTTTTAAGACAGCCCTTGCCAAGACTTAGGAGAGGGCTGAAAAAAATCATAAATGATACTGATTTTATTCTTGACGGGCGTCAAGACAGAGCGTAAACTATAAATATGTTGATCCAATTGCTTAGAAAAGAGATTAGAACGTGCGGTAAGCGAAGAAGCGAAATCTCCCGTGCTACAGGCATTGACGAGGCAGCACTTTCACGTATCTTTCATGGTGGTTCCTGCAAAGCAGAGACTGTCGAAATCTTGCTTAAATACTTCGGCTACGAGGTTCGAAAGAAGAAAGGCAAGTGAGGAAATGAGATTATTCAAAGCTACCTATCGAGACCGGAACGGCAACAAACATGAAAGCCAAAAATGGTATGTAGACTTTTCAGACCACCAACAAATCCGGCAACGCATCCCAGCTTTTGCGGACCGGAAGAACTCCAAGTTGTTTGGCGAAAAGATCGAAAAGCTGGTGGTCTGCAAGATGAACACAGAACCACCGGACAGGGACCTGTCGGAATGGCTTGAACAATTACCACAGAGGCTACGGTCGAAGCTCGCTAAGATCGGTTTGCTGGACAAACGACGTGTGGCAGCAGGGAAAACATTGTCAGGGCACCTGGAGGACTTCCGCAAGTCTTTGGGGGTAGGTAATACTCAGGTACATGTAAAGACAGCCTGTTCACGAGTCAGGCGTGTATTCGATGCTTGCGGATTTCTTTATTGGAGTGACATATCTGCGAGCGAAGTGAAACAGGCAATTTCAAAGTTTCGCAAAACAGTTCAAACGGTAAATATCAAAAAGGGTAGGAAGGTCAAAGAGTCCAAAGACCTCGGTGAAATATCCACAAAAAGCAAAAACTACTATCTTCAGGCGTTTCAACAGTTTTGCAGGTGGATGGTTCAAGACCATCGGGCCAGCGAATCTCCCGTGGAGCATTTAGATCGTTTGAGGGAGCCAGAGACTGAACATCGACGAGCACTGAACTTTGAAGAAGTGTGTAGCCTATTAGAGGCTACAGAAAAAGCACCCACACGTTTTGGTATGGCCGGCCACGATAGAGCTGTGCTGTATTTATTAGCAGTAGAGACTGGCTTGAGAGTCCGGGAATTGCAAAGCCTGACCATATCTTCGTTCGACTTCAAACATTGTACAGTTACTGTTCAAGCTGAGTATTGCAAGAACAGAAGCAGGGCGGTGCAACTACTCAAGGATAATCGGGCCTTACAGTTGAAAGAGTTTTTCACAAACAAGACACCAAAGGCTAAGGCCTTCGATATGCCGAGTAGTTATCGCACGGCCTCGATGCTTAAAGCAGATTTGGCTGGAGCTAAGATACCCTATGAAGATGAGGCCGGACGTAAAGCAGATTTTCATTGCCTCAGACATTCGCTTGCTACAGCACTTGACCAAACAGGTGCTTCGCTGAAAGAACGAATGGCGATAATGCGACACAGTGACAGAGGAAACTTAACTCTCGGTACATACAGTCATGTGCAGGTCTATGATCTCAAAAGGGCGATAGAGAACTTGCCGGATTATCCTTGGCCGGGGACCATTCAATCACAGCAAGCCAGGGCAACCGGCACCTATGACACTGGTGTTGTCCCAGGTGTCTTTGCCAAATGCTTAGCCAAATCACATGGAGAAAACCAGAATCTACCGGAACGTACCGGAGAAGTCACCGCCGATAGCGATATCGAAACACCCGTTTTTAATGGGCCCGGTAGGATTCGAAC
>DQCG01000368.1:1413-2780 GCA_003533825.1 Phycisphaerales bacterium | reverse complement strand
GCCCGGTGCTATACCTGTGGGGGATTGTCTTGACACATCGTTGACGAAGATATACGTGCGCGTCTTAATCTCCGAAGGTTTCCAGCCTGTCTTGACCGCATTTGCGCGAAGGCATGTAGTTTTTGTGATTAGGATTGGCTCGGTATATATCGTGCCGCTCGGCAGCCGGCCGTCGAGTGTATAAGGCTTAGACCCATCGAGAGTATAATAAATCTCCGCATCTTCGGTTTCGGTAGCGATTGTGATGTAGAAAGCCGCATCATAAAAACCGTGGTTGTGACTGAACTTTGGGGTATCGACCTGGTTTAGATATCCACCGCTATTTTCCGCTCCGGGACTGGGCAGATCGAAGAAACCCCAGTCATCGTTGCCATCGGGGTAGCGGCCGTAGGAGATATCCGTATTCTGATCGGGGAATATTATGCTGTCAATCAGGGTGACGCCGTCGTGGGCTTGGCCATCCTGTGGACTGTCGTCCTGGAGACTCCTTACGGAGAACAGAGCTATCTGCTCGCCATCGGCGTCGAGTTTGAAATTCGCATGCAGCCCGGCGTCGGTCGTATCGTTGTCGGCCCATATCAAAAGATACCCGCCGGCAGCGATGGTCGTTGCAGTAGGATTACTGCCTGGTATCCGCCATTTGGTTGGAGAGGACAGATTATCCGTCAGGTACATGCCGCCTATGTCAATGACATCAATTCCGTAGTTGTAAATCTCGATCCAGTCGTCGTACTGTCCCTGCGGATCCTGCAAGCAACTGCTGTTGGACGCCATAAACTCGTTGATAACAAGTGAAGTGTCCGCTGCTTTCACAGAGCCGATCAGAGATGAAAATATCAGGAGGTATAGGAATAAGTTTCTGATATACTTGTGCATACTTCCTTTCCTTATTGTTCGAGTATGCTTAAGGACAAACCGGGCCGATGTTTTTTAATCACACGAAGCATCAAACGGATTTCCGCATTCGAGCCAGTCTCCTGCTAAAATTGCAATATCCAGAAAGTTGACGTAGCAATCGCCGTTCAGGTCGCCCTTAAGCTGTTTTGTGCACTGAAATATAGTGAATATATCGTCGCTGGTATCGCTAACGGCGGCATTTAGCGGATCGCCGATGCGGATAAGGCACTGATTCGAGTCCACGACGGGAAGCGGATCCCACGTACATGAACCGGTGTTTTCCACCGTGTCGATTGTATGGAAGCTCTGACCGTTGTCAGTGGAGTACTCGATTTTAACGGTATCCAGTTCGACTCCTTCGAGTGTTTTGAAGTTGATTATGCAGGCGCCTGCTGCGAGAAGGTTCTCGCCGCCGTTGGGCGATAAGACAACAGGCCCGGGGCTGACGGTGTAACTCCAGAGATCGCCGG
>DQCG01000368.1:0-1366 GCA_003533825.1 Phycisphaerales bacterium | reverse complement strand
TAGCCGTAGTTTGCGGCGTGGCTAATCTGCTCGACGGTATAGTAACTGTTATCGCCGGAGTAGGGAGGCGACCAGGCGTAAAGGCTCGCGCCGCCGGTGCCGATTATGTACTGATGAATGTCGTTGTCCGGATTGCCATCACCATCGTCAATGCGCGCGTGGTCGTAGAAATGGTCGTGACCGGTGAAGTACGTTCGTCCGCCGGAGTTCCTTATGCTTGCCCAGAACGCATCCCGCTCGGCCGGGCGATTGTCGAGGCAGTCGGCGTGCATCGCCCTGAAGGCAGGTTCGTGGCCGGCGATGAAGATATGCGGCTTGGTATTGGCGGATAGTTGAGCATCGAGCCATTCCTGGTTTACCGTGTGGGGTGTGTCGTGATTGATGCCGGCATATTGATCGAGCGAAACGATAAAGGCGTTTTTATGCGTCACGGCGTACGTCATGTATTTCTCTGACGGTGGGCCGTTGTCGGGCAGCATTTGCTCAGGATAGAGCTCGTTGCCGAAGACGTTGAGCCAGCGGGTGGCGTGGTTATCCTCCGGATCGATGTCGGGCCGGATATAATAGCCCCAGACATCCATAATCTCGTGATTGCCTCGTGAGACATAAACGCCGATGCCGTCATTATAGACCGGCTCGGTCATCTCGACCCATGCCCAGAGCTCGGCTTCGAATCCTGCCGGGCCGATTGATCTGTAGCCGGAGACCAAGTCGCCGGGAAACAGCACGAAATCGACGTCCTGACTGAGTATTTCGGTTACAAGCTCGCCCAGAATGGTTTGCTGAATACCGTTAGATGAGCCCCTGGAGTCGCAGGTAACGATAAACTTCCACGGCTTCTCCGTAAGGAGTCCCGAGGACTGTGCGAGGCACATTGCCGGGAGGATTGCCAGAAGATAGAATACCACGTAGGGTATCCTACTGTGGAGGACGGCAAGTCTTAGGGACTCCTTGCGGAGAATAAACTTCGCTGGTCTTTCTTTTCTGATTTTTGAGGCCTCCTAAAAGTGTGAACGCTGTTTCTAAGCGAGATCCCTACGATCCGCTCAGGGTGAAGACGGTTTTTCCTTCATGGCGAGGTCAGACGAGGCATCCTGTTTCGTCAGCCAATCGGCCTGTCGATTCTGGTTGTCCAAAATGGCTCCTAAATCATTGGCATCTATCACGCCGTCGGGGTTGATATCGCCGATTAGATAACTGTCGGGCGATTTGGTGCTGTTTAGCATATTATAGAGCATGATAAGAAAATCTGCTTCGTTGACGATGCCGTCGGCGTTTATGTCGTACCAGAAGATATTGTCGGTTTCCTGCTTTTTCCGGACGTTCCATGCGACTGCGTAGCGCTGGCTGATGGCCGGTTCTTTCG
>DQCG01000215.1:2660-4354 GCA_003533825.1 Phycisphaerales bacterium | reverse complement strand
CACAATCCTGTTCGGCACAAGGATTGCGTTGTGATTTATGGGGGAGAATTACCCAAAAACTTTTTTTAATATTACCTAATTTTAAACTTGCGCGCTGTACATACTCCTGCTTAAATGCCTTTGATCAGTAAAATAAGGCATGAAATAAAAGAAAGCGAACTCCATGGCTTCAAATATTTCAAAGCTATTTCAGGGATGCTGGACAGTTTACACAAAGCCGGCTGTCAACGCGACCGGGCCGTCAACCGCAAGCTGCACATGGATCAATACATATCCCTGCTGCTTCTGTACAGGTACAATCTGATCCGCACATCACTTCGGGCTGTTCAGCAGGCCAGCGAACTCAAAAAAGTGCAACGCAAATTAGGATGCCCCTGTGCATCGCTTGGCAGCCTATCGGAAGCAGCCACCTTTTTTTGACAATGCGTTAATGCAGGAGATTGTCACAGACCTGTCGGATCAACTGCGACCTATATCCAGCCATGCCATACTCGATAATTTGGCGGGGATTCTCACTGCCGTCGACGGAGTTTACCCTGAGCGTAGCCGAACGGGCATAGGACGGCGTTTGTTTTGTATTGATCTATTATCCGGGTTAATCTGCGTCCATCCGCGGTTTCAAAGTGATTAAGTAGGCCGATTTTATTGACAGATAACTGCACAATTGCTAATCTACTGCTATGATTCGTGCTTTTCACATTGCGGTCGAGTCTGAATCCAGTCTGGCCGGACCGGAGAAAAAACACCCGCTCACCGTCTCCTGCCTTTCCCGTCAGGGATGGCTTACGCCACTGTATTCTGTATTCTGTATTCTGCTTTCTGTCTTCTTCCTTGCCGGTTGTAAGTCCGAGCCGGAGCAGCCTGTCTGGGAAAAGGTCAAGATCGGCGATCTGACTCCTCGCGACGGCGGCGAACCGACGCCGGAGCAGTTATTGAAGACGACGAAGCTGGATGTGCATATTTTCGAAATACCCGCCGAGAACGTCAAAATGCTGGACAGGATTCGCAAAAGGCTGTTCATAAGACCCTTACGGCTTCAGGATTACAGCGCCTTCAACGCCAACTCGTTTCTGGTGCGATTCGGTCAAGTCGATATGTGGAGGCAAACCAATGACTGGCTGCTCGACGCCGAAGGACATAGCTTAACCAGGGTCTCTCTGCTGCTGTCCGACGGCCAGGCCCAGACCATCACTATCGCGGGCCTGGACCGCCCGCAAACCATTTATTACACCGCGTCCGACGGCACAAACCAGGGCGCCAACGTGGGGCCAGGCGTCTTCGGCCTGCGTGTCAAGGCCGAAAAAATACCCGGATCGAGAGGGGTCTGCGACCTCGTCGCATACCCAGTATTTTCCCCGCCCACTAAAAGCGCGATCCCGCAACTGGATGCTCGCGGAAAACTATACGAATTGCCGTTTACCATCGCCGCCTTCGGACTGAAAATGAGTCCGGGCGATTTTGTGTGCCTGGCCCCGAAAGAGTACATCAACGACCGGACATCCTTAAGCGGCATGTTTTTCAACAATCCGCAGGTCAGCCTGTTCTTCAGCAAAACCAAGGCGCCCGAATATAAGCCCGCCGTCAGAATATTTCTACTGGTTTGTACCGGGATAAATTATTGACCAGCCCATGTCCGATTCCATAGTCACACTTACCAGATGCACCGATTACAGCCGGCCGGCAATTGCCGGAGC
>DQCG01000215.1:0-2605 GCA_003533825.1 Phycisphaerales bacterium | reverse complement strand
GCCACGCAGACCGACCCGGCGGTAATTCTCGAAACTGCCCGGCTGCTGAAAGATTTCGGCGCCAGGCCTTTCGTCGCCGATTCGCCGGCCTGGGGCAACACATTTGTCTGTGTAAAGGCGTTAAAGCTGGACGAACCGCTGAAGCAATTGTCCGTGCCGGTCAGGCAGCTCGATAAGTCGAGAAAATGCCGGGTAGGTACAAAGAATGTCAATATCGACATAAGTTCCGTCGCGCTCGACGCCGATGTCATTATCAATCTGCCCAAGTTCAAATCGCACCAGCAGTTGGTGGCGACGTTCGCAGTCAAGAACATGTTCGGCTGCGTCAGCGGCAAACGGAAGGCCCTCTGGCACTTTACAAAAGGCAGTCGCCAGGATGATTTCTGCGAGCTGCTCATCGACATTTACAGGCATCTCAACCCGGCCCTGACGATTATCGATGCGGTCACGGCGATGGACGGCCGAGGCCCGATTCGCGGCAGAGCCAGGCCTTTAGGCTGGCTTATCGGCGGAACCGACCCAATCGCCTGCGAAACTATATGTGCCAAACTGGTCAATATCGAGCCGCATAATATCCCAATTATCAAAACGGCAAAACAAACAGGATTCGGCTGCACGGACCCGGTCAAAATTAAAATCGCCGGCGACGATTTCCCGCAAAGTATATGCACGGATTTCGTATTGCCCGAGCTGGTTCCGATTCGCTTTTCCCTGCTGCACGTCTGTAAGAGCATCTGCAAACAGATACTGCTGCTGACGAAATCTACAGCTAAAAAATTAATCGCAAAGAATGAAGAAAATAATAGCAATATGGTAAAACAATAAACAATGATTAATACTGGTTAAAATACTGTCATCCCTGTGGTAAGAACCATCCCCATCCCGATAACGACAATCGGGATGAGGCTGCCACCCGATATAATTGATGGACAACGTGTGGCAGCCTCAAGCGGCAGTCCCCTGGGGATGCCTTATGGCGCTTGGGGATGGTCGCGAATACCAGAGGCCGGCTAAAAACATACTTCGCGGGAAAGACAAATTGTATTATCTTTATGAATAGGAGTAGAGCAGTGACAGGTAAAATAGACAGACGAGGGTTTCTCGGATTGGTGGGTATTGGGATCGCGGGCGGAGCATGGCCCGGATGCGTTCGAGTTGATGGCGGCTCGGCGGCACTAAATAACGGCAGAGTTGAGCCGCCCGCCGGATGGCTTCAGCCGTCGCCAGAATTTTCTCTGGCGCCGTTCTGGTTCTGGAACGATGCGCTGAGCGAAAAGGAAATAGCGCGCCAGTTGGACGATTTTAAGGCGCATGGAGTGTACGGATTCGTGATACATCCGCGGGCCGGGCTGCCGCGTGACATCGGATGGATGAGCGAGCCGATGATTAGGTTCATGAGATTCGCTATCGAGCAGGCGGCCAAACGCGACATGTGGGTCGTGCTGTACGATGAGGGCATGTACCCGAGCGGCTCATCGAGCGGCCAGGTCGTGGCCGAAAACGCGGCGTTTAGAACGCGAGGCCTCTTCCGGATTGATTTGGATACGGCAAAGCCCGGTTCCACACAGCACGGCATCAGAATCGGAGATGACGGCGAGCCTTTGCCGGATGATGGGCAGAACCTGATTGCGATAGTCCGGCGGAAAAAGAACGGGCATCGAATCGCGGTTGTTGACAGGGCCATCCGTGAAGGATACTCGGTCATTCGCGGTCTGCATTTTGTCGAGGATGACCCGCCGAGGCGGGACAACCACAGAGAGGTGCCGGAGAATGCCCCGCCCGGCGGCGACATACTGAATCCCGATTCGGTGGCGTGTTTTATCCGGCTGGTATACCAGCGGTACTACGACGAGTTCAAAGAGCATTTCGGCAAAACAGTAAAGGCGATTTTTACCGATGAGCCTTCGTTTCTCGCCAAGCGCGGCGAGCGAGGGGCGGTGCCGGGGACGACGGGCATACTCGAACATGTCAACTCGTACCTTGGATATGACTTTCGCCCCTATCTGCCGGCGCTGTGGTACAGTGACGAGCCGGACGCCGAGCGATATAGAAGAGACTACCAGCGGGCGCTTCAGAGCAGACTGGAAAAGACTTTCTATGAGCAGATTTCGAAGTGGTGCCGGGAGCATGGTGTTGCCCTGACGGGACATCCTGCGGCTCCGGACGATATCGGACATCTTCGGCATTTCCAAATACCGGGACAGGATATTGTCTGGCGGTATATCGAGCCGGGCAAACCCAGTGCCCTTGAGGGGGCGCAGTCCACCCAGGCGAAGTGTGCTTCCTCGGCGATGATTCACCTGGGCCGGCGGAGAAATTCGAATGAATATTGCGGGGCGTACGGGCACAATTTCACGTTCGAAGAGATGAAGTGGCTGACGAACTGGCTTATCGTTCGGGGATGCAACCTTTTGTATCCGCACGCTTTTTATTATTCGGTGCGAGGCCCCCGCATCGACGAGCGCCCGCCGGACGTCGGACCGAACAGCCCCTGGTGGAACGAGTACCGGCCGTTTGCGGATTCGGTTCGCAGGCTCTGCTGGCTAAATACGGATAGCAGACACCTCTGCGAGCTGGCGATCCTGGGATTGAACGACCATCTGCC
>DQCG01000230.1 GCA_003533825.1 Phycisphaerales bacterium | reverse complement strand
TTTTTCGGCCACCTGCACGGCACCGATTTCCTCCTGATGATCCGCCGAAAAGCCCAATGGCTAACCAAAAACCGAGATGAGCTCACAGAGCTGTTTTGCGGCTGAAGAATTGTGTAATATTATTGATCGGATTCTTTGTCCGTTGGCAGTTTTGCTCGCCACTGTTCGGCTTTTTCCGGTTTATCCCAGGCTTCATAGAGTTCGATTAGGGTGTTCAACGATTCTATTGTGTTTGGGTGAGTGTCACTGAGTTTTAGACGGCGGCCTTTGATGGCTTCGAGTAATAATGGTTCTGCTTCTTCGTATCGGCCTTGCTCTTTGTAGAGAACAGCAAGGTCGTTCTTGGTTTCCAGCGTGTCTGGATGATCGTCACCTAGTTTTTGCTTTCTGGTTTCTAATGTTTCGTGAAACAAATGCTCCGCTTCTTCGTATTGTTTCTGCTTTGTGCGCAGCACGGCCAGGCCGTTCATATAGGTTAGAGTCGTTGGATTATTCTTGCCCGGAAGCTCCCGTTTGCAATATTCGATCCCTCTTGTGAATAACTCCTCCGCCTCCTGGTATCGCTCTTGATCTATATATAGGTCGCCAAGGTAGGTCAGCCCCCTCAGCGCGGTATCGCCATGAATCGCTATATCCTGTTTGAACTGTTGCTCCGCCTCCTCGTAACGACCCAGGCCCATATATATTCTACCTAACAAGCTCAAGTAGGGTTTTCCTTCCGGACTCCACCATTCCCACCATGCGGTCTCGCTCGACAGTTGCTCGACAAGAAGCCGCTCGGCCTCCTCGAAACGGCCCTGGGATGCGTACACACCGGCAAGGTTGCACTTATAGCCGGGAAGGGTACGATCATTCTCTGGATCCGAAGCTTCAATCAACTCGTCGAACAACCGTTCTGCCTCGCTGTACTGGGCGGCACGAATATACGCAAGTGCCAGGTAGTTCTTAGTATATGTCGTGGGGCTATTGTTTTCACCAAAGCATTCTCTGCGAAGTTGGTACGAACGCTCCAGAAAAGTTATGGCCGCCCTGAAATCACCAAGCGAACGGTATGCCATACCCAGTTGCCAGCGAATCCGTGCCTCGATGAACGGCTGGTCCTGGAACTTGCCCTCAAGGTTCTTTGCGGCGACATTGAGAAGGTCTGCCACCGTGACGTCCTGGCCCTTAATTGTGTTGACCGCGCGCAGGACATCCATCCCTAAAAAGTTGATGACAGCCTCTGATTCAGCGCGGGCGCGGGCCTGGCCCAGAGCAAAGGTCACAGATACAATTGCCCCGATAACAGATACAACCAGCACCGCGGCGATGCCACTTACGAGTGCCTTGTGTCGCCGGAGGAATTTCCTGAGTCGATATCCGGTAGTGGGCGGTCCAGCCATAAGTGGTTCTCCTTTCAGATAGTTTTCAATATCATCCGAAAGCTCAGATGCCGAACGATAGCGTTCGGCGCGCTCCTTACGCATGGCCTTAAGGGGAATCCATTCGAGTTCTCGGTGCAGACATTTGGCTAATGTTGCGACTTCGGTCCGGCGGCTTTCAGCAACCGTTTTGGCCTCCTCGCCGAGTTTCGACAGCCGGGTACTTGGCGTCCTGGGATCGGTTTCGCGGATGACTTTTCGAACGTGGTCGAGTCCGCCTTCACGGAACGTATCGGAATCGAACGGCAGAACACCGGTCAACAGCACGTACAGCAGCACACCCAGCGAGTAGATGTCAGACCGGGTGTCAATATCTTCGGCGGCCATATCGGCCTGCTCGGGACTCATATATTCAGGTGTGCCGAGCAACTGACTATCCTCGGTCAAGAGTGTCCGTTCAGTCAGTGGCTGGCTTATGGCTTTTGCGACACCGAAGTCAATAATCTTCGGCACAGCCTTATCATCCTGGGTGGAGACCAGGATATTTGACGGTTTGATATCACGGTGAATAATTCCCTTTTGATGAGCGTGCTGGACAGCGTTGCAGACCTGAATGAACAAGGCCAGGCGTTCTTTAGTGCTTAGATTGTTTTTATCGCAGTATTCGGTTATTGAGACGCCTGTAACCAGTTCCATTACGAAATACGGCCGGCCTGTTTCGGTCGCACCGGCGTCGAGGACTTTGGCGATATTAGGATGATCCATCATTGCAAGGGCCTGGCGCTCGGCCTCGAAGCGGGCAATGACGGATTTGGTATCCATACCCAGTTTGATGATTTTTAATGCGACTTTACGGCGGATCGGCTGCTGTTGCTCGGCCATATAAACCACGCCGAAACCACCTTCTCCGACCTGCTCCAACAGCTTGTACCTGCCGATGACTGTTCCGGGCCTTTCGACTAAGGGAGATTTGTCCAGGGTAATGTCCGATCCGAAGGGCGATTCTTCAAGGAAATCGCCTGCTTTGTCATGGGATCGTAGCAGGGATTCAACTTCAGCCCTGAGATTCGCATCGTTTCGGCAGGCTTCATCCAGGTATGCCTTCCGCTCTGTTTCACTCTCTTTTTCAAGAGCTTCAGTCAAAATTACCTTAATTTGTTCGATGTCCTTGGCCACCGTTTTTCTCCATTACGATTTGCCTTCTATATTACAGTGCGGAATCTGTAGTAGAGATGGGACACGGAAAATGAAAAAAATTTATAAAAAATCTCTACCGCCGCTGATTTCGCGATGTAACCAGGCGCGGGCGTACGTCCACCATCGCGTCGCAGTCCGTCGAGATACGCCTTCGATTTTGGCGACCTGTTCAAGAGAAAGACCCGCGAAGTAACGCAATTTCACTAATTCGGCGTTACGAGGATCTGTTTTGCCAAGTATCTCAAGTGCTTCATCAAGGGCAATAAGATCTTCCGAAGAACATTCGTCAGACAGGGTTAGAGCCAACAGACCGGCCTGGTCAATATCGACCTTTTGATGCTCACCACCCGCCCGCAGGCTTTTCTTGCGTCGTGCGTTGTCTACGAGAATCCTTCTCATTGCCTCCGCTGCGGCCTTAAAGAAATGACCACGGCTGCTCCAACTTTGATCTTTATGCCTCCACCAGCCGGAGATACGCCTCATGGACAAGGGCGGTTGCCTGGAGTGTTTGGCCGGGAGGTTCCCGCGACATCTTCTGAGCAGCCAGGAGACGGAGCTCCTCGTAGACAAGAGGAAGCAATTCTTCTGTCGCCCCGGCATCTCCTTGTTCGATCGCGTTCAAAATACGTGTAACATCAGTCATGGTTGCTCCAAAAAATCAGGCCTTACCTTTTTCCTGCCCAAAGCCACTTACAAAGAACACGCAAAATATGACTCGCTTTCCAAAGATGCATCCGCGAAGTTTTAATTTCCTGAGACTGATACTATTATACAAAGAACACGGCGGTTTTTCAAATACGGGTATGCAGAATACATTATCTATCGTAAATCTCCCGGGATTCTTTATTTATTCTGTCCAAAATGTAATTTATCCGGCATAATATAAAACCAAAATTATTCAATACCAAATTAATAAAGGATTATTATGATGAGAGTATTTACCAAATTCCCGCCGTTCTGCATGTTCTTAATGTTGTCGATTTTTTGTGCTTTTACTGCCGGTGCCGGTGTGCAGCCCCATGGCGGCATGATGCGCTACCCGGATGTCAGCTCGACGCATATCGTATTCGTCTATGCTGACGACATCTGGGTGGTTCCGCGTTCCGGAGGAGTAGCGTCCCCATTGGCAAGCCCTCCCGGCGGAGAAGCCTTCCCGCGATTCAGTCCGGATGGACGCACTATCGCATTCAGCGGCAACTATGACGGCAACCTGGATATCTACACTGTAGCTATAGACGGAGGAATACCGCA
>DQCG01000426.1 GCA_003533825.1 Phycisphaerales bacterium | reverse complement strand
CTCCAGGCAATCGGCCACAGGGGCTGGACCGCCATGCCCGCGTTCGGTTTTGGCGAACTGAAGTATAACTTGTGGTGGATTGTCATTTCGACGATTACGCTGGGCGTCGGCATTGGTGTATTGGCTCAACCGCAGTTAATTGTACGGTTTATGACCGTTAAGAGCAAAAGAGAGCTGAACCGGGCCGTAGTGGTCGGTGGGATTTTTATCCTCATAATGACGGGCGTGGCCTTCACTGTCGGCAGCCTTTCCAACGCTTACTTTGCGAAATACGGTCCGCCCCTTAAGGGACGTGTGGCCAAGACCATTGACCAGGAGAAGGGCTATGTCGTTCTGCAGATTGTCAACCAGGACGCGTCAGGCAAGTGGATAGATGTCGAAGGTAAAATGGCTCCCGTCGTGCTGTGCGAGTCGGAGCTGGAGCAATCCGCGGTTGACGCCGGAGTCGTAACGGGCCGGAGTGTTTCCGTTGTTTATGCAGGCGGCAACTCGGACCAGATTATTCCGACATATATTACCTCAGCCCTGCCGAAATGGTTTGGTATGCTGTTTCTGCTGACCCTTTTAGCGGCCGCGATGAGCACCCTTTCCAGTCAGTTCCACACCGTTGGAACAAGTATCGGTCGCGATGTTTACGAGCAGATTACAGGCAGGCACGGCAGGAGTATCGGAGTCAATAGAGCTGGGATAATTCTGGGAATCATTGTGGCGATGCTTTGGAGCTATTATGCCCGCGGCGGCTACATTATTGCCCGCGCTACGGCGATTTTCTTCGGGTTGTGCGCATCAGCCTTCCTTCCGGCCTTCATGGGCGGGTTGTTCTGGAAGAGAATGACAAGGACCGCCGCAATCTGGTCGATGGTGGCAGGCTTCGCCGTAATGTCGTTCTGGCTGCTTTTTGTCAAAGCCGCAGAAGCGGGCGCAATTGGATTGGTGCAGAAGGTGACCGGCGGCAAAACGAGTATCTTTGCAGGCCACCACAACTGGGATGTGGTCGATCCGCTGGTGGTGGCGTTGCCGATATCGATAATCGTTGCTGTGGTCGTAAGTCTTTATACCAGGCCGCCGTCGGAGAAACATCTCGAAAAATGTTTTAAGTAGGTCCGTATTAATATTGAGGCCGCCCTCAATATTTTGTGATTTTTATTAAAAACACTTTATGTTAAATGAAGGGAGACACAAATGGAGCAGAGAAAGATGAGAATAGTATTGGTTATTGGATTGTTTGTTGCACTTGTCAGTGGAATTGCTATGGCAACAGAGGCGCAAGAGCCTGCTGCCGATGATTGGCTCAGTGGATTTCGCAATCCGGCTCCGGGGATCGAAATGGGGCTCAACATCCGGCTCAGAAGCATCACGGCAAGGAATATAACTACATTGGATACTACTAACAAAGATAATAAATGGAATTTCCAGCGATATCGTACCAGATGGTGGACGAAGTGGATGCTGGATGATGATGTGGACTTTAATACGCGGATGGTTTGGGAATTCAGGACGTGGGATGAGCCTTCCAGCAAACCTCAGCACACGGATTTCGATGAGATTCTCTTCGACAATTTCAATTTCAAGCTGCGCAACCTTTTCGATATGCCGCTTACGGCAACGATCGGCCGTCAGGACATGCTAATGACGTACGGCGTCGGCTGGCTGGTTATGGATGGCACTCCACTCGATGGGTCCAGGACATTCTATTTCGATGCGGCCCGATTCACGTATGATTGGGAAGAGAAGGATACGACGATAGACCTGGTTTACATTGATAATGCAGCGGCTTCGGACAGATGGTTGAAACCGATCAATGATCGAGATAGAATTGTTACAGAGCAGGATGAACGCGGCGCCATTTTATACCTGACCAATCAGGCTAATGAAAAAACGAAGGTTGAAGCCTATTTCATGTATAAGAATGACAATCCAATTGATATTGCTCCAGGCGATCGTTATAATGGTTTTGCCCCGTATTGGACTCGGAAGGCGGAAATATTTACTTTTGGCGGAGCTGTCGCCCAGTCACCTAACGAGAACTGGAATTACCGTATTGAGGGCGCTATCCAAACCGGTGAGAAGAGCGAGAGGAATGACAGCCCAGGTGATATGAGCACAGGCATAATGCAGGACATGGAAGCGTTCGGAGCTCTTACGAATCTCGAATATTTGTTCCACGACAGTTATAACAGCAGCGCGCACATAGGTTATGAGTATGCTTCAGGCGATGATCCGGACACCGATGATAATGAACAATTTGATCTTCTGTGGGCTGAGTGGCCGAGATGGAGTGAACTGTACATCTATACCTATGTTCCAGAGACCATGATCGCCGAATCGACGAACCTTCATCGGATCAATCTGGGTCATAAATTTAATCCCAATAAGAAATGGCAGATATGCACCGACTACCATTTGCTCTGGGCCGATGAGAATACAGGAACACACTTAATTAACGTTTCCGACAGCAGCAAGTTCCGCGGCCAGTTGATTACCTGTTGGGCGAAGTACAGGTTCAGCAAGCAGTTATGGGGACATATCCTTGGTGAATATTTTATGCCGGATAACTATTACGAGAAGAGCAACCGGGACGACGCATTCTTCTTCCGGTTCAATCTTGAATATGCTTTCTAATGTGTTTATCCGTGTTTGAGATATAAAAGCCCAGCAAAAAAATTTAATGCTGGGCTTTTTTTATTGCAAAAACCGGCAACATGGTTAAAATACCTATTTTCCTATACATAACAGAAGAGGACATATGAACAAGCTATTACTTTCCGGCAATGAGGCTTTGGCTTACGGTGCTTATGAAGCGGGACTGCAGGTTGCATGTGCATATCCGGGGACACCATCGACTGAAATACTTGAGACTCTGGCAAAATTCAAAGACCTGGATGTCCAGTGGTCGGTGAATGAAAAAGTTGCATTTGAGGTTGCTCTCGGTGCCGCCGTCGGCGGCGTTCGCAGCCTTTTTGCCTGTAAGCACGTCGGGCTGAACGTGGCGATGGATCCTCTGATGACAGCTTCGTACACCGGTATCCAGGCGGGCTTCGTGGTAATTGTCTGCGACGATCCGGGCATGCATTCATCCCAAAACGAGCAGGACACGAGGTGGGTAAGCATATACGCAAAACTTCCATTGCTTGAGCCGTCCAGTCCGCGCGAGGCCATGGAGTACGTCAAGGAAGCCTTTAAGATAAGCGAACGGTATGATACGCCCGTGCTGCTGCGCATGACTACGAGAATTTCGCATACCAAGGAAGATGTGAAATGCGGCGAGAGAAAGGTTCCCGAGCAGCCTGTCTTCGAGAAGAGAATACGCAAGTACGTAATGGTGCCGGGAAACGCGTACGCACGGCACATATTGGTCGAGAAAAGACTGAAAAAGCTAAAGAGCCTTTCCGAAAGAAC
>DQCG01000450.1 GCA_003533825.1 Phycisphaerales bacterium | reverse complement strand
CACAGGATTGCACCTCTCCAGAACACTCCGGAGAAACCCGTAGCACACATGGTCGCGGCATCGGGATTCAGTGGAAGACTCGAGTTGAAGTCAAGCTGCCTGAAAGCCGTCGACGCTTTCATCAAAAGTGCGATTGACGACAATAACGACCTGTCCGCTTCCATCAATTCCGAAGGCCGGCTGTCTCGACGCGTCTACTCGCTCGATTGCACCAGGGAAGGCTTACACGCACTTTTAGACGACCTCAATAATATATGGACCGAGCTCGATTCTGCAACCTTATTCGTTAATACGGAAACATTCGGTACCCAGACAGTAGTTGACGCTGTTACGACCAGGCAAATAGCGGAGATCGCCGGCCAGGATAGTCCCGAACGACGTATCGAGCTGGCAAAGGATTTCGCCGTTTTGAATAATATGGCCGAACATTTGCCGGACAAGGAAATTCGAGCCGCCATCGAAACCGGGGATTCGAGCCTGACTCAGCAATGGCGGATATTAAAGCCGGTCCTGACCAGTAACCAAAAGGCAGTTAAAAAACCGGCGGAGCCGTCACAAGAGAAGCAAACAGTTCGTCTGACGATTACTTTAGATTGGTAAGGATGCTTGATATACAACAGTGCTGTCTGGCGGTCATTGACGTCCAAGGCAAGCTGGCGCAGTCAATGCACGGCAGGGAAGCTTTATTTAAGAATATTCAAATCCTCATCCGGACCACCAATATCCTGGAGATTCCAATCCTATGGTGCCAGCAGTGTCCCGATGCTCTCGGGCCGACGGTTCCTGAGATAGCACAACTCCTTGCCGATATTGAGCCGATAAACAAGTCCGCTTTCAGTTGCTGTGGCAATGAGCAGTTCAGCACCAGGCTCAAAGATTTGGCACGAAATCAAATCCTGCTGTGCGGCATCGAAACGCATGTCTGCATATATCAAACAGCCGTTGATCTGCTCGGCCAGGATTTTAACGTCCATGTCATAGCGGATGCCGTCTCTTCAAGAGCCCCGGAAAACAAACAGATCGCACTAAATAAATTGGCCGCCGAAGGAGCCAAAATCAGTTGCACCGAGATGGCCTTATTTGAGCTGCTAAAGACCGCCGAACACCCAAAATTCAGACAAATCGCCAAATTGATTAAGTGAGCCAGGTTATCTTTTTTCATTTTTCCCAATATTTTTTCTCCATTTTTCAAGTTAAAAAGCAGGTTATCAAAAAATTTGTAAAAATGTCCAAATTTTTTATTGACATATTCGACATTTGTCGTATACATTCTATAGCAATAGAATATGGAGACAAAGATATGCCAAAGCCGAGAGCAATAAATCCGGAAATCAACGCCGTGGAACTCACCGAAGCCGAATGGGAGATTATGAAAGTAGTATGGGAAAAGGAGCCCTGTGCTGCAGGCACAGTCCAGGAGACGCTGGCCAAAAGCAGGGATCGTGCATACAGCACTGTTAAGACCACGATGGACAGGATGGCCGATAAGGGCTTTTTGGAAATAGAGAGAATCCGCAACCTTCAGCTTTTTAAATCCTGTATCAGTGAAGTGGATGCCAGGCGGGGAGAATTTCGAAGGATGCTCAAGCGCGCCTTCGACGGGGCCTTGACTCCGATGATGCAATTTTTGATCGAGCATGAGGGCCTCTCAAAAGAAGAAGCCTCCCAACTACGTATGCTGGTTGAGAAACAGAATACAGGAGGAGCAAGAAAGGAAAAGGCGAAAAATGAATCCTCTAATCGATGATTCTATAACGACTTTGAACAGTCTGGGCGATAAATTCTGTGATTATGCCGGGAGTATGTTTATCCAGTCCGGCGTCTTGATTGTTTTGTTGCTCTTTGTTGATTTTCTAATCCGAAAGCGCGTTAGGGCAACGCTCAGATACTGGATATGGATGTTGGTGTTTATAAAACTCATCCTGCCGCCCTCGCTGAGCCTGCCCACAGGGCTTGGCTATTGGCACGGGGAGATTCTGCAGACAGCAACGCCGGTTTTGGATCAAGTATCAACCGTAATTCAGAAAGAATCCGCCGAGCCTCCCCCACTTATTTCTGGAACACCAATTCTCTTTGAAATTCCGCAGAATCAATTGCCTCAGACACCTGCCAAACTGACCAGCCCAGCTACACCTGTCGTTTCATACCTGAACAACCTCAACTGGCAAGCCGTTGTTTTTGCTCTATGGCTTGTAGGTGTACTGATTTTTTCGGCGTTGCTGACTCACCGGATATTGTACGTCAGGCAATTGATCACTCAGGGCGAGCCGTCGGAGAATCGATTTATCGAAATATTGAATCATTGCCGTAACCAGCTTGGCGTTCGCCGGCATGTCGGACTGAGGTTGTCGGAACATGTCTCAAGCCCCGCCGTCTGCGGGCTTTTCAGGCCCGTTATTTTAATACCGGCTGCACTGATCGAGAAATTACCTTCGGAAAGGCTAAGAGCGGTTCTTACCCACGAGCTGGCCCATATTAAAAGAGGCGATTTATGGATGAATTCCGCCCAGACGATCCTGCAGATTATCTACTTCTATAATCCTCTTGTCTGGTGCGTGAATCTCATAGTACGCCGGATTCGTGAGCAGGCTGTTGATGAGATGGTTCTCGTCTCACTCGGTGCAGGAGCGAAGGATTACAGCAATACTCTGATTGATATTGCGGAGATGGCGTTCTTAAAAACGAATCTGAGTCTGCGCCTGATTGGTGTAGTCGAATCAAAAAAAGCTTTAAATAGGAGGATTAGACATATGTTCAATCGACCTATACCCAACAATGCAAAACTCGGAATCGTCGGTCTAATGACCATACTGATTCTTGGTGCCGTATTATTGCCCATGGCAAGAGCACAAAAGCAATCCATTGGGAATGTGGTGATTGATTCTGATGCTCAACCTAAGGATAAATCAGAATCTACAAAAATTGACATTCCTTTAGATGCCAAGAACTTACATGTGACAAAACTGTCCGATGAACTCATTGAAATCGGGATTGTATTTCGTAATCAAGGTTCAGCACCCATTCCCCGCTTTAGAGTTAATTTTTATGCGGGTGATCCGGACAAAGGTGGACGGCTTCTTGCACCTCATAACTCGGGGCCGATCATGCCCGGTGACACCTGGGCGGAAGGCACGCATCCCCAGAGACTAAGACCCGGTGAAAATGTCATTTCGGTCGTCGTTGATCCAGACAATAAAGTTGACGAGTCAGATGAAACAAACAACAAGGTCTCACGAACAATTTCCACGACCGCTTCTGAAACCGAAAAAGCGCATAAGGTCGGAGCAATACAAAAGGTGAACCTGGCCGGTGATGATATTTTTCAAATCGAGGCTCAGGAAGAAAAGGGCTTCAACTTTCCGTATTACCTGTTTATCCCCAGCGGGATGGATAAAAACAAGCCGATCTACATGCTGGTAGAATCAAACAATTCCGGCACCACTTCAGACGATCTTGACGTTCATCGGGTAAAGGCATTCAGGCTTGCGGAAAATAGTCACGCAACTCGAATGGCCAGTCGGCTTGGTGTTCCGTTGTTGGTTCCGACGTTTCCACGACCGAGGACGAATTGGTGGGCTTATACTCATGCCCTGGATATTGATACCCTCGAAATAAATGAAGGAAGGCTCAAGCGTATCGATCTGCAATTAACCGCAATGATCAAATATGCCCAGGAGCTTTTACGTAAAAACGGATTTAAGATCAACGAGAAAGTTTTCATGCACGGATTTTCCGCATCGGCGAAATTTTGTAATCGATATTCGTTTCTGCATCCTGAAATGGTTAAGGCGGTTGCCGCCGGGGGAGTAAACGGATTGCCGACCCTGCCTGTAAAAGAATGGAACAGATGTGAGCTTCCTTTTCCGATTGGTATAGCCGGGATTGAAAAATTTACCGATGGATCGTTTAATGAAGAGGCTTTCGGGAAGGTCGCTCATTATATCTATATGGGGTCCGTGGATAAAAATGATACTCTGCCATCGCGTGACGCCTGGCGTGAAGAAGAAGCGGATATCATTATAAAGGCCCTGGCCGAAAAGATGATGCCGGACCGCTGGGAGTTAAGTCAGAAAATCTACAGCCGGCAGAAGCTCTCTGCGCAGTTGGTTACCTATGACGGAGTTGGCCATTCAATTAAAGGACAGATACAGGATGACCTCATCGATTTCTTTAAAGCAAACGCCGGAGAGAACTATGTGCGAATAAAACCTTATAAATATCAGTCTGTAAAATCCGAAAACCTTCGTCCAAAAGATGAAACTGGATCTGCAAAAATTGATATTGCTATAGATAACAAGGATTTGTACGTTAAAAAACAATCCGATGGCCGATTCAGAGCAGTTATCAGTATTCATAACAATGGCAATACTACCACTCCAAGTTTTAAGGTTATTTTCTATGTAGGTGATCCAAGCAGGAAAGGAAGGAAGGTTTATCCCGGGCACCATAATGCAGGACCAATTATGCCGGGGGATACATGGAATGAGAGAACACTTCCGTTCACTTTAAATGAGGATGACAATGAAATCTTCGTGATCGTTGACCCGGACAATATGGCTGATGAATTGGATGAGACCAATAATAAAGCTTCAGTAATGATTCCCGGAAGACAACCGAAGAAACCGGTTGAAGCTGACACATCAAGTAAACAAACGACGCGGAAAGAAAGAGAAACAACAACAAAACTTTCAGGCATTGATATTAAGCCTGCAAATTTTGATATTCGACACGACAAGAATCGTGGAACTTATAGTCTTGGAGTCGATATACAGAATAAAAGCAGTCTCACAATCCCAAGATTTAAACTGAGGTTTTATCGCGGTGACCCAGGCAATAATCTGGATGAGGCGGGCAATGCTTATGAAGGCTGGCATAGAGCGGGACCTCTTGAACCCGGCAAACAATGGGGCGAAGGTACGCGCGGTTTTCATTTACCGGATGGCCAATATGAGTTCAACGTTCATCTGAATTTTGACAATAGTATTGCCGAGATTGACGAAAACAATAACCGGGCTGTATTGCAGGTCAAAATCGAAAACGGCCGGATTGCCGATAAATCGGTTACATGTCCCAGCAGCCCAAAAGACTTGAAAACCGATGTGCAGGCCGAGGTTAAGGTAGAACCTGCTGAGAGTAAGGTCCCTGTGGAAATGGTAGGGACGTGGTTTTTCGATAATCCTCATGGTGATGATGAGCAAATGGCAGTCTTTCCTGATGGCCGTGTCGTTGTCTTATACTCGAATGGACACAAAGACAAGACCAATATCGTCGATGGTTTTATAGAGTTAGCCGAATATAACAATGCTAAATGCAGGATGGCCGTTCGGGAAGGCGGCACTTTAGTACAATACTTCGGCAAAAGCGAGTCAAACGGCAAACATTGGAGGCGCATTTCTCCTGAACCACATTCTAATCTACTCGCATCACAGACGGATTCCTGGGGATATAGGGGGAAATATTTTGTAAAATTATCTGATGACATTACGGTTGAATTAGTTGGAGTTTGTGACTGGCCACAAGAGGGCAAAAGATGTTGGCGGCCGGATGGCTTGGCGCTTCCCATGGAAATTTATACTACGAAAAGGAATATCCGGCAAGGATTCGGTAAGTATGGTTTTATGTTCAAAGTAGCCGGTCCAGATAACCTTAATTTTTCCTGGAACAAAATACTCGGCGCAAGCGGTTGGCATGGTTCCTGTAAAGTTGTGGACTCCAAAGGAAATCAGCTTGAGGGCTTTGAAGCTGCTATTTCTGATATGGAGAAGGGGAGATTATCAACTACGATACGTATAGGAATTGCAAGTGGCCCCTGGACCACAATAGCAAGTCATGATGGCAGACGAATGAACAGTGGCAAACAAGGCGGTGTCTTATGGTCGCAAGCATTCCAGGCCTATAGTGGCACACATATAGTTACCTCACGTGAATGGCGTAAAGATCAAACCGAACGAGTTGTAGCTATTGACAAAGAGGGCAAATTACACACTACCAGCCACGGTTCAGTTGCCTCAGGAAAGATTGATCAGCTAACAGCGAGCTTTAGAAACCTCAAACTCGGACAAATCGAGGAGTTTCAATATCAAGTACGGCCGTATCAGTGGGTCGAGTTCAAAAACGTTTCACTTGGACCGGGGCATAAAACTGATGTGGAGTTTTAGATTAATGCAACTTGTAGCTTTTGTGTATCACTTCGATGGAAGGTGACAGCTACGCTGATTTCTTTTTGTCTTTTGTGCCGGATTTGGATTTTTCGCCGGATTTTGAATCTATGGCTTTGGTTTCGGTTTTCTTTTTTGTGGTGTCTTTGCCGGTGCTGGGCTTTGTGTCGTTTTTCTTGCCTTGTTTGTAGCTCTCGCTCCTGTAATCGGTTTGATAGAATCCGGAGCCTTTGAAGATTATGCCGGCGCCGGCGCCGATTAGCCGCTGGACGCTGAGCTTGCCGCACTCCGGGCATTTACGAATGGGC
>DQCG01000360.1 GCA_003533825.1 Phycisphaerales bacterium | reverse complement strand
CGTTCTATATGCGAATACGGTTCCTCGGGGTGCGCAGACATGGGAGATCCCTTTGCACACGCCCGACATTCTCGCTTCGGGCTATTTAGTCAAGGCCTATGTCCTGGGCCATGTCCTCTCCGGCCGCGAGGACTATTTGGAGCAGGCATGTTACTGGGCGTGGACCGGCGTTCCATTTGTTTACCTGATCAATCCCGCAGAAGGAAGGATTGGCCCCTACGCGACCATTCCTGTTTTCGGGGCTACCAACTGGGAAGGTTCCTGGTTCGGCCGTCCCGTGCAATGGTGTGGGCTGGTCTATGCATCAGCGCTGCACCTGTTGCACCAATATGAACCGGAAGGCCCGTGGCTGCAAATCGCTAAAGGTATCACAGCTTCCGGCTTGCAAATGGCATGGCCCCTGGATGATCCTGAACGCCTCGGCCTGCTGCCGGATTTCGTTTTGCTAAAATCACAGAATCGCGATGGGCCTGCGATAAATCCGGGAACAATGCAAGCTCACGTACCGGAGCTTTTCGATGCGGGCAAAATCTACGACTTAAGGCGATTGCCGATCTACGATTGTTTCATCCACGCCCCGTGCGCGATACGCGATGTCGTTGAAGACAATGATGGTGTAGCCTTTACTGTAGATGGATGGGGAGCTGCTCCAGGCTCCGGACCTTACTCCATATTGGTGTCAGGATGGAAAGGGCCGACGCCTGACGTGCTCGTATGGCCGCTCGGACAAGGATTAGATATTGAACCGAACCGTTCGCCGGTCTATCGTGCTTTCACAGCCGGGGCCGAACTTTTGATCATCGATGGGGCTGGACCTGCTGGGATTCAGATCACTAAACGGACACAATAGTCTCAGAAAAGTCTCTCGTTCACTCTTCCGTACAGATTACAAGCTCAAGCGTTTCGGAGTGTCTTATCAGCCCGATGATCGCTTGACAATCGCATATGGACTCGACGGGACAGTTCAATTAGCCCCGCCGAATCCTTGCATTTTCAAGAACTTATAAGCTAATTACTCTACTGATCCGACAAAACGCAGCTCACCCAAACCAACACCTTCCCATGGCATGAATTCATGGGTGCAAGCAAAGAAAGAATAACCGGCGCTACTGTCAACGTCAATACCAAAGGCGGCAAAGCCAACAACATCGCCGACGCTTGGCGGGAATACATTCTCGCCGTCACCGTCCACATCCCCCTGGGCTATGTCCCCGGAGAAGTCACCAATCATTAGTACCCATGGAATCTTAACCTCGACGGTCCAGTCCTGTGTGTCAGGATTTACACTTCCGGCTTTTTCCGACTCTTCAGCAACAGGATACTGGATAAAACCGCCAAAGTCGGTTTTGGCTAAGAGATTGCCGTCTGCATCAGCCGGCGCGATCGTAGGAATATAGATCATGTCAAGGCTCTGCTCCTGAGGTGTCTCAGCAAGTACAAACTGCATGCAGTCCATAAGATTTGGCGTATCACCATATTGAGTATTGATGTCATCCTGTGCTACGGCACCTACGTAAAGGAATTCATCATCCCACATGAAGTAGTACGTAACGCTAAAATCTTCCAGGCTCGGACTGTCATTATTTGCGGCCTGGGCATTATGGACATACGGCAGGTAAGGATCATTAGCTTTGAGAGTATCATTATTGATAATCAAGGCTTGAGCCCCTGCATACTCGGCGGGCGTGACCACGCCATCGGTGGTAATCTCCTGTCCCTCGGCAAGCTTGACACAGTTTACCGGCCAACCAGGCTGAGGCTCTTGAGCTTCAACCGATACAAACACATCATCAGCATAAACGATAGTCCCAGGTACACAATTAGAGAATAACTGACACGACATATGCACTCTATCTTCAGGTTGATAAATCGTTGTAATGCTGTACTCGAAGGCAGTCCAGGCATCCAAAACCGGCTCTGTGAGCCATGGAGAGTAGTTCTCTACCGGCGGACTGCTGCCGTCATACTCATTAACGCGAAACCAGATGATTCCATTGGGATCCCAGGTCTCGGACGGGACATAATAATATCCCTTGACACTGACTGTGGCACCAACCGGAATCTGGTCCCAGCCTTCCACGCGTTGGGTAAGTGCGTGGAAGCCACCGACACCCTTGATCTTCAAGGTTGTTTCGCCGGAGAAGACCTGCTCAGAACTCAATGAGAAGGTGCTCAAATCTCCGGCACCCTCATGGAACCAGGGCTCAAGTGATCCCTCGAAAGCATTGTTGTTGATGTATTCATCCACAAAGCGGATCCAATCGAATTCAACGGTTGCCTGCTCTTGATAGAAGTCGCCCACGTCGTAGCGAATGTTGTTAATCCAGCCATTCCACGCCGCGTCTTCGGACAGATCCGTATACAGGACAAACCACTCCCCGACTACCGGCACATCGAAGAACACATTGCTGAAACCACCCTCATCAAAGAACCAGAAGTGCTCGTAGTTCCCAGCCGCTGTACCGCTTGATACGCGCATGCGCGAGACCAAACCAGTAGACTTGCCCGTATAGAAAGGCCCTGCAGGGCTGAGCATCCAGGGATCCTCCCGGTCTGCTTCCATGGTCAACGTCAGAACACCATTACTGACCTCACCACTCGCGATAGCAGGAGGATCAGCGGATTGATTTAATCCCCAACCCTCAAAATCGCCGTCAGTATTGAATTCCCAACTGCTCTTGTGCCATTTCCAATGCTTGTCTTCATCGGGCGCAGAAGGTTCAAGCACTTCCACAAATATGTCGTCGGCGTAGAAGACAGTGCCCTCTGGCGTTAAGGAAAAGAGCTGTACATCCACGGCCGTCCTGTCGGCTGGTTCATGAATCAGGGTCAATTCAGCGTCGAACTCGAACCAATCATCAAAGGTAGTAACCGCAATAGGGGGGCTGAGATTCTCCTGGCCATCATTGGTCAATTCACGTATGCGGAACCAAATGGATGATCCCTCATCCCAACTGGCTGCAGGGATCAGTAATGCGCCTGTCAAGTTAATTCTCGATCCCGTTTCCAGCTCCATGCCACCTTTTATGTTCTGCGCGATCTGTTGGTAGGCGCCTTTGCCGGTGACTTTCAAGGCGAAGTTACGAGATTTCACATTTGTGTTCTCGAAGGCAAAATTCTCTTGATCTGAGGGTACTTCCCAACCCCAAAATGTGTTATCACCAACACCTGCATATTCAAAACTTTCATTGTCGATGTATTGACTCTCCATGCGAATCCAGTCAAAATCAACGGTGTAATCTTCACCGACAGCCGGACCATCCGCCAGGTCGATCCGGAAATTATTAATCACACCTTCCCAATAATTATCATTCTCCAGTGCATCACGATTTAGAAGATCAATATATACGAGACTAAACTGGTTAGGATCATCAGGCGCCTCATACGCAACACTGTTATGTCCTCCTGATGCCGGGAACCAGTAAAACCTCGTCGACCCAAATCGTGAGGCATTAGGTACGGACCATTTGACTTTCATATAGCAGCCACCTACTTCGTTGGCATCATACGGTCCATACGGAGCTTCGATCCAGGGGTCATTTCCACTGGCATCGCCGACAACGCTGGCGGTCAATACGCCATCTTTGACTTCTACGTCTGCGCGCACACCTTTCCAACCCTCTGTGTCACCATCAGTATTGAATTCCGCTGCCCATATTTGGGATGTAAACAATAATCCAGCCAACATCAACAACATCTGTTTTCTTCTCATGGTCAAGTACCTCCAAATAAATAGTTGACATAAATCCTCATCTTCCAATCCGTTCACAACATATCCACAGGGCTCGATTTAGCAGTCTCGTGTCCTCAGTGGTCCTCCGTGGAAGTGACATTGACCCATGTTAGCCAAATGTCAAATACAACCCAATAGTACCAACTGTGAGAGGAAAGTTCAACCCAAATACCTCTCGTGTGTTAGATTCTATTCTGGCGCTATGTAACTGCTTGCATTATAATGGCTTATATTGGTGGTAGTTTTAGTTCTTTTGCTTATTTTATTGTGAGCTAAATCATGGAAGACAAACGTATTACGGCAGAAGAGATTCTTGCAGAAATAGGCATTCATGTTATTGTAGTAATTCGAGTAACATCAATTCCGGCTATGGATCAGAAGGGCTTGGTTCATACCCTAATTTGCCCCACGCCGCCTTCTGTACACGGTAGAGGTCCTCATTGCCCGTGGCAGTGACCAGGTCATTGAAGTTGCCTTCCCGCCTGCCGAGTTGAGTGGTTCGTGAGTCACGCCATTTCCAGTATTCCACGTGGCTGTCCGCAAACCCCCAATTGCTTCCGTTGCCGTGTCGGACCGGGGGCGGATCCCACCACCGCTCCTGGGCATAAGGCACGGTCCAGCTCTGGGTGGTGGTTCTACCCTCATCTACGAACACAAACCTCTCGCCAGGGCGATCGATTTGGGTCTTCCTGAAGGTGTACACGCTCTTCGGGACATCCTGGTACGTCATCTCCCCGTTCATCGCGTCCACAATGCCATAGGTGTTTACCTCACCGCGAATACCTGTGGGGCACTTATACAGCTTCAAATCGTTGACGTAGGGAAATAAGGATCCCCTCTTTACTCCATCGATGCGGGTCTGCTCTAATGGCTCGTTATAGAAGTAGAGCCAGCAGGGCTCCGACGAAGGGTGCCCACCAGTTCCACTGACCGTACAGGAGTTGACAATCCTCTGGTCGTGGTCATCTGAATACAGCACCCAGGCGAGCATAAGCTGCTTGAGGTTGCTCATGCACACGGTCCGTTTACCCTGCTCCCTGGCCCTGTTTAACGCCGGCATCAGGATAGCCATCAGCACTGCAATAACGGCAATAACCACCAATAGCTCGATTAGCGTAAAAGCATTTCGACCTCGCATAAGTAACCTCCTTAGTCGGGATTGTAGCCCAGTTCACCCCACATTGCTTTCTGAACCATGTGGAGGTCCGGATTGCCCGGTTGATAAGGGTCGCCGGACAGACTACGCCAGCTATGGGTGAGCGTGCGCGGGTCCTTCCATTTCCAGTATTCACAATGACCGTCAGCAAAGGAGAAAGTGGTACCTTTGCCGTGGCGGACGGGGACCCAGTCCCACCAACTGGGCTGACCATAGCAGGTCACCCACCCTTCGGGGCCGATGCGCCCCTGGTCGACGAAGACGAACCGGGTTGCAGGCTGGCTAATCTGTGTGGTTTTCTTGATGTTCCAACTGATATCCTCCGGCGGGCTCCAGCCGCAACGGTCGGTGTTGCCGTTCATGGCGTTGTTGATGACGTAGGTCCGGGTCTCGCCGCGGACACCTGAGGGACACTTATAAAGATCGAGGTCCCGGGTGTAGGGAAACAGGGCGCCATTCTCGATGGCATCGATTCTCTCCTGATAGTCATCGGTATAGAAGTCATCGAGGACCCAGCACGCCTCGCCGATCAGGCCGAGTCGGGGCAGAAGTGCCGGCGTGGTAATCGAGCTGACAATCCGGTCTTCGTTCTCGTCGGCGTACACCTGCCAGGCGAGGGCTAACTGCTTGACGTTGCTCAGACAAACCGCCCGCATGCCCTGTTCGCGAGCACTGTGCAGGGCCGGCATCAGCACGGCCATCAATATCGCAATGATAGCGATGACCACCAAAAGTTCGATGAGCGTAAAAGCCGTTTGGTTACGCATAAGCTATCTCCTTTCAC